>NZ_JBGOGX010000005.1:0-225406 GCF_054788455.1 Pseudomonas sp. ZL2
TTCCGACTGCGCCGGAAGTGGGGCGAATTATAGACAGATCCACAGGGGCGTCAAGCACTTATTTAAGCTTTTGTTACAGGTGCCGTTTTACGCACTGCCAGGCGCGGGATTCGCCGCTCCAGCGCAGGAATACGCAAGGCCAACAGGAACAAGCCGATAGCAGCGTATATGACCCACTCTTTAAGGTCGGCGCGTACTACCCAGAGAAAGTGCAACAAGCCCAGCCCCAGAATCACGTAAACCAGTTTGTGCAACTTCTTCCAGCGCGCGCCGAGACGGCGCTGACTGTATCGATTGGAAGTGACCGCTAAAACCAGCAAGCCCAAAAAGCCCAGCATCCCGACAATGATGTAAGGACGCTTGCTTAGCTCAACCCCCAACTGCCCCCAGTCCAGCCCCAGGACGAAGAACATGTAGGCACTCAGGTGCAGCACTATATAAGCAAAGCACCACAGCCCCAGCTGGCGCCGCGAGACAATCCAGCCCGCCCAGCCGGTAAGGCGCTGCAAGGGCGTCATGCTCAGGGTTATCAATAGGAAGATCAAAGCCCCCAGCCCCAGGCGATCGACCAGGATCTTGCCCGGATCCGGCCCAAGGGCTTCCATGGCTGCTTCATACAACCACCATAGCGGCCAGACACTGGCCAAGATAAAGATGCCGAGCCTGAAGAGTGGATAACGCATCAGTAGTTCTTCCGCAGGTCGAGGCCGCTGTACAGCCCTGCCACTTCTTCGGCATAGCCATTAAACATCTGCGTGGGCCGCACATTGGGACTGAACAGGCCACTGGGCAGGCGCCGCTCACGGGCCTGGGTCCAGCGCGGGTGATCAACCTCGGGGTTCACGTTGGCGTAGAAGCCATATTCTTCTGGAGCAATCGCCTGCCAGGTGGTGCGCGGCTGCTCTTCGACCAGGCTGATGCGCACGATCGACTTGATGCTCTTGAAGCCGTACTTCCAAGGCACCACTAGACGCAACGGCGCACCGTTCTGGTTGGGCAGTTCGCGCCCGTACATGCCAACGGCGAGGATCGCCAGCGGGTTCATCGCCTCATCCAGGCGCAAGCCTTCTATATAAGGCCAGTCGATCAGGGCAAAGCTTGAGCGCTGACCAGGCATGCTCTTCGGGTCCTGCAGGGTTTCGAAGCGAATGAAACGGGCCTTGGAGGTTGGCTCGACCTGATCAAGCAGCGCCGATAAAGGAAAGCCCAGCCAGGGGATGACCATCGACCAGGCTTCCACGCAGCGCAGGCGATAGATGCGCTCCTCCAGTTGGTAGGGTTTCATGAAGTCTTCCAGGGCATAGCGCCCGGGCTTGCCTACTTCACCATCCACCACCACGGTCCAGGGCTCGGTTTTAAGGCTGCCGGCATTGGCCGCCGGATCGCCCTTGTCGGTGCCGAACTCATAGAAGTTGTTGTAGTGGGTGGCATCCTTGAACGGCGTGATCGCCTCCCCCGGCGCCGTCACTGCTTGCCACTTGGTAGCGACGAGCTTCTCGCTGAACCAGCCAGGCGCCCTGCCCGCCTCGACATCGGCATAGCGCGATGCGTCGGCAGCACTGGCCCACCGCGGCAGCGCGGTTGCCGCGATGGCAGCCAGCGACCCGCCGAGCATGGCGCGGCGCGAGACATAAAGGGATTCAGGGGTGACATCCGATTCTTTGCAATCGGAGGCTTTGGACAGCTTGATGAGCATGATGGCTCCGTAGAACTGGAGGACTGATGCACCAGTAGACTACGGAGCCCGAGCGAAATTACATCACTCGATGTTTTTGCGCCGACGCATGCGCAACAGGTATTGCACAGGGCCGGAGGCCGCATAGCCGAGGAACACCAGCAGCAGGATGCGCGGTGGATCACTGAAGACTACCGCGAACACCAGCACCACGGCGAGGATCGCTACGAACGGTACGCGTCCCTTGAGATCCAGTTCCTTGAAGCTGTTGTACTTGATGTTGCTGACCATCAGCATGCCGGCCGCAGCCACCAGCAGCGCCACCAGGAACGACAGTTTCGAACCCTGGATGCCGTAGTCGCTGAAGGCCCAGACGGTACCGGCCACCACACCGGCAGCAGCCGGGCTGGCCAGGCCGATGAAGTAGCGCTTGTCAGCCTTGCCGACCTGGGTGTTGAAGCGCGCCAGACGCAGCGCGGCGCCAGCTACATAGATGAAGGCGACCATCCAGCCGACCTTGCCCATGTCTCCCAGGGCCCAGCCAAAGGCCAGCAACGCCGGGGCGACACCGAAGGCGACCATGTCCGACAGCGAGTCGTACTCGGCACCAAATGCGCTCTGGGTGTTGGTCATGCGTGCCACACGGCCGTCCAGGCCATCGAGGACCATGGCGACGAAAATGGCGATAGCGGCGAAGGCGAAATACTTGCTCGCCTCACGTGGATCACCCGCGCTGAGGGCCGCCTGGGCACTCATGGAGTTGATGATCGAATAGAAACCGGCGAACAGGTTCGCAGTGGTGAACAGGTTGGGCAGCAGATAGATGCCGCGATGCCGAACCTTGCGTCCTTCGGCGTCATGCCCTTCTTCAACATGCTCATCGATCGGTAGCAGGCTTTCGGCGTCAGAGGCCTTGTTCGGCTCTTCGGGACGTTCGCTCATGGACATTACCTTGCAACGGTGTGGAAAGTTTCGACAGACGTCTGCGACGAGGGTTCGCCGACAAACGATGAAGCTTTATACCAGAAGCTGACCGCCTAAACGAAAAAACGCGGCCGAAGCCGCGTTTTCATCGCATCAGGACAAGATCAGTTCTTGGCCTTGTCGACGATTTTGTTCGCCGCGATCCAAGGCATCATCGAGCGCAGTTGCTCGCCGATGACTTCGATGCCGTGAGCAGCGTTGTTACGACGCTTGGCGGTCATCGAAGGATAGCCGGTGGCGCCTTCGCTGATGAACATCTTGGCGTACTCGCCGTCCTGGATGCGCTTCAGAGCGTTGCGCATGGCCTGACGGGATTCGGCGTTGATGACTTCAGGGCCGGTCACGTACTCGCCGTATTCGGCGTTGTTGGAGATCGAGTAGTTCATGTTGGCGATGCCGCCTTCGTACATGAGGTCAACGATCAGCTTCAGTTCGTGCAGGCACTCGAAGTAGGCCATCTCTGGCGCGTAGCCCGCTTCAACCAGGGTTTCGAAACCGGCTTTGACCAGCTCGACGGTACCACCGCACAGAACAGCCTGCTCGCCGAACAGGTCGGTTTCGGTCTCGTCCTTGAAGGTGGTTTCGATGATGCCGGTACGGCCGCCACCGACGCCAGCGGCATAGGACAGGGCAACGTTCTTGGCATTGCCGGAAGCATCCTGGTAGATCGCGATCAGGTCAGGGATACCGCCGCCTTTGACGAATTCGGAACGCACGGTGTGACCTGGCGCTTTTGGCGCGATCATGATCACGTCCAGGTCGGCGCGTGGGACAACCTGGTTGTAGTGGATGGCGAAACCGTGGGAGAAGGCCAGGGTGGCGCCCTTCTTGATGTTCGGCTCGACTTCGTTCTTGTACAGCTGGGACTGGAACTCGTCCGGGGTCAGGATCATGACCAGGTCGGCACCGGCAACAGCGGTCGCTACATCGGCAACTTTCAGGCCGTGAGCTTCGGCTTTGGCAACGGTGTTCGAACCTTTACGCAGACCGACAGTGACATCCACACCGGAGTCTTTCAGGTTGCACGCTTGAGCGTGGCCCTGGGAGCCGTAACCGATGATGGCAACTTTCTTGCCCTGGATGATGGAAAGGTCACAGTCTTTGTCGTAATAAACTTTCATGAAAATACCCCTGTTATCTCGGCCCATAGGGCCATCGCTAATTTTTTGAGTTAGATGCTGAGCACTTTGTCGCCACGGGCAATGCCGGTAACGCCGCTGCGCACTGTTTCGAGAATGGACGCGGTACCGATGGCCTGAATGAAGCTGTCAAGCTTGTCGCTGGCGCCAGTAAGCTGAACGGTATAGACGCTGCTGCTGACGTCGACGATCTGCCCACGATAGATATCGGTGGTGCGTTTGATCTCGGCACGCTGGGCGCCCGTGGCCTTGATCTTGACCAGCATCAGTTCACGTTCGATGTGCGCGCTTTCCGAGAGGTCGACCAGCTTGACGACTTCAACCAGCTTGTTCAGGTTTTTGGTGATCTGCTCGATCACCTCATCATGACCGACCGTGGTCAGCGTCAGACGCGACAGGGTCGGGTCTTCGGTTGGCGCCACCGTCAGGCTTTCGATGTTGTAGTTACGCTGCGAGAACAGACCAACCACGCGAGACAAGGCACCGGGTTCGTTTTCCAACAGCAGGGAAATAATGTGCCGCATGATTAGGTACGCTCCGTCTTGCTCAGCCACATATCGCGCATAGAGCCGTCTTTGATCTGCATCGGGTAGACGTGCTCGCTGTTGTCGACCTGGATATCGATGAACACCAGCCGGTCTTTCATGGCGAACGCTTCCTCGAGCTTGGGCTTGAGGTCTTTCAGGCTGGTGATGCGAATACCCACGTGACCATAGGCTTCGGCCAGCTTGACGAAGTCAGGCAGCGATTCCATGTAGGAGTGCGAGTGACGGCTGTTGTAGGCCATGTCCTGCCATTGGCGGACCATGCCCAAGACACCGTTGTTCAGGTTGACGATCTTCACCGGCAGGTCGTACTGCAGGCAGGTCGACAGCTCCTGGATGTTCATCTGGATGCTGCCCTCACCGGTAACGCAGGCAACGTCCTGGTCCGGGAAGTTCAGCTTGACGCCCATGGCCGCCGGGAAGCCGAAGCCCATGGTGCCCAGGCCACCGGAGTTGATCCAGCGGTTCGGCTTGTTGAAGCGGTAGTACTGCGCCGCGAACATCTGGTGCTGACCAACGTCGGAGGTAACAAAGGCATCGCCCTTGGTCACTTCGCAGAGGGTCTCGATCACGGTTTGCGGCTTGATCACGCTACCGTCGCCCTTGTCGTAAGGGAACATGTCGCGATCGCCACGCCATTCTTCGATCTGCTTCCACCAGGCATCCATAGCGGCCTTGTCCGGCTGCTCGCCGATTTCGCGCAAGGTCGCAACCATTTCGGTCAGTACGCTCTCGACCGGGCCAACAATCGGCACGTCGGCCTTGATGGTCTTGGAGATCGACGCCGGGTCGATGTCGATGTGGATAACCTTGGCGTTCGGGCAGAACTTGGCCGGGCCGTTGACCACGCGGTCGTCGAAACGCGCACCGACGGCGAAGATCACGTCAGCGTGGTGCATGGCCAGGTTGGCGGTGTAGCTGCCGTGCATGCCGAGCATGCCGAGGAACTGGCGGTCGGTACCCGGATAGCCACCCAGGCCCATCAAGGTGTTGGTGACCGGCAGGTTGAGCATCTGCGCAACTTCGGTCAGCGCGGCAGAGCCGCCGCCGAGGATCACGCCGCCACCGGCATAGACCACTGGGCGCTTGGCGGCCAGGAGCATCTCGGCAGCCTTGCGGATCTGCCCCGAGTGACCACGAACAGCCGGGCTGTAGGAACGCATCTTGACCTTTTTGGGGTAGACGTATTCGAACTTTTCCGCGGGGTTGGTCATGTCTTTGGGGATATCGACCACGACCGGGCCCGGGCGACCGGATTGCGCCAGATAGAAAGCTTTTTTCAGGACTTCAGGGATTTCCGAGGCGTGCTTGATCATGAAGCTGTGCTTCACGATCGGCCGGGAAATACCAATCATGTCGGTTTCCTGGAAGGCATCGGTACCGACCATGGTGCTAGGCACCTGACCGGAGAGGATGACCATCGGAATGGAGTCCATGTACGCGGTGGCAATACCGGTGATGGCATTGGTCGCGCCTGGACCAGAGGTCACCAGTACCACGCCGGCCTTGCCGGTGGCACGGGCATAACCGTCCGCCATATGGGTAGCTGCCTGCTCGTGACGAACCAGGATGTGGCTTACTTCCGGTTCTTTGAACAGGGCATCGTAAACATGAAGGAGAGCACCACCAGGGTACCCGTAGATGTGCTTAACGCCTTCGTCACGCAAAAAGCGGACGACCATCTCAGCGCCAGATAAAAGCTCCACGTTGTTCACCTCTAAAACGCCAGAATACCGTCCACGGTGGACGGGTCTTAATAGGTTTACTGCCAAGCAGAGCATGAGCGACGGAATCGCCGACTACGTCAGCACTGACTGAGCAAGTATTGGGAGCGCCCCAAAGTGTTGCGGGGTTTTCCCACCCAGCGCGAGGTAACGCGTTGCGGGGTGTAACAGGTCGGCGCGGGTATGCGCCTCATGATCTGCTTAGCGGGTCTGCTTCTGGCAGTCCCTCTACAGCGGAATCTGGATTCTTCTTTTTCGGCGCGCGCAAGTCAAGAAAAATTATTGCCAATTTCGCGCAAGGACGATCCGCAGCCACCACTAATGCCAGTGACAGCAGCAGAAAAACAAACAATACAAACAAAAAGAGCCACAATCTGTGGCTCCAAGGGTGAAAAGAGGGAAATTCAGGCAGAAGGACTGATCAATTGGTCAAACTCTGCTAGCAGCCTGCGTAGCTCGCGGCTTTGCTCCGGGCGATCGACGTATACCGTTTCAGCCATGACCAGGATGCCGGAGGCATTTGGCAACGGCAGGCCCTTTTCGAGAATCTCTTTCATTTTTGGCAGGAAGATCCACTGCAGCCACTGATCGAAGCTCATGCTGTCGACCGCGAACGGCACGCTGCTCGCCAACGCTTGAGGCGTCGGTGAAACATCACTCCACCAGCCTTGGGCATGGAGTTCATGCTCGATCAACAGCAGGTGATCGGCAATATCGAGAATGCGTGGATCCATTACAGGTTGACCTGGGCTTTCTGCCGGGCCAGCGCTGCGCCTGCCGAATCACCCTGTTTTTCGCGCGACTGGGCAATGATGTTCCACAGCCCGGCCTGCAGGTCGGGGCGACCGTTGGCGTAGGTCAGCGCGCGGCGCGCCAGTTGCTCGGACTGCGCGGCATCGCCTTGAGCCAGGCGCACCTGGGCCAGACGGTAAAGCACTTGCGGCTCGCGTGGCGCGATGCGCTGGGCACGCTCCAGGCTCGACGAGGCGCCGTTGTAGTCGCCACCGGTCTGTTGCTGCTGGGCGGTGGTCAACAGCGCCAGTACCGGGCCGTCGAGCTGTTCGTCAGCCGAGAGGCCGCCGCTGGCTGCACTGGCGCGCGGAATACCGCTCGGCGCGCTGGGCGCAGTGGTGCTCGGCATGGTGTAGCTGCCGGCATTGGTCGAGCTGCTGTCGAACGGCGCCGAGCTGCTCGGGCCCGGGGTAATCGGGCCGGTGCTGATCGGCGCGGCACCGGTGGACGCTGGGAAAGTCTGGATCGGTGTGGCGCCGGAACCTTGCGGGACCATGACCATCACCCCGGAATCCTGCGGCACGGCCTGAGCCTGACGCGTCCCGCCATTGACCTGCGCAGGCGCACCACGGTTAGCCGTGACCCGCTCGCTGTTGGAAACCCGGGTACTGGAATCGACCACGGGAATGGAGCCGCGCGGATTGCTGGCGCAGCCGTTGAGCAAAGCCAGCGCCGTCAAGGCTGGAAACCACCACTTGTTCACTTCACACCCTCTTTAGGCTAGTGCTTAATTCATCCAACCCTTGACCCAGTCCATGACGGACTCGGCGGGATCCGGCTCGCCGCCACAGGCGGGCCCAGCCGGCGGTTCACTACCGCGAATATACGGCATCTGCACGGCGCCCGGGCAACTGGCATCCGAGCCCTGGCCGCTATGCGGATCGATCCAGGCCTGAACCACGTTATCGGGCAGCGGCATGTCCAGCGGCAAGGGGTCAGCCTTGCGCATGAAGCTGGTCCAGACCTGCAGCGCGCCGGTAGCACCCGTGAACGGTGTTTTACCGTTGTCATCGCGCCCCAGCCAGACCACCGCCAGCAAGTCCTGGCTGAAACCTGCGAACCAGCTGTCACGCGAATCGTTACTGGTACCGGTCTTGCCCGCCAGGTTCAACGAGCTTGGCAGCACACTGTAGACCGAACGCCCGGTACCTTCGCGCATCACCCGCTGCATGGCGTTCTGCACCAGATAGATGGCGCCCGGATCGAAGGTTTGCTGGATCTGGAACGGATAACGCTTGAGCGGCTCGCCTTCGGCGGTCAGCACGCTGCGAATACCGCGCATCGGTGTATTGAAACCACCGTTGGCCAGGGTCTGGTACATGGTCGCGACCTGCATCGGCGACATGCCGCCAGCCCCGAGCATCATCGACGGGAACGCCGGCCAGTCGACGTTCACGCCTAACCGGCCAATAGTCTTGAGCACGTTTGGCACGCCCAGTTCCAGGCCCAGCTTGGCGGTCGACAGGTTGTAGGAGTTGGCCAGGCCCTGGTACAGATAAATCGTACCGTGGGAGCGGCGGTCATAGTTCTGCGGCCGCCACACCTGGCCATCGGCGCCTTTGATCGAGAACGGCTCGTCCTGCACCCAACTGGTCAGGGTGTACTTGCTCGGTTTTTCCAGGGCGGTCAGGTATACCGCCGGCTTGACCAGCGAGCCGATCGGCCGCACCGCATCGATAGCGCGGTTGAAACCGGCGAAACCGGCCTGACGGCTGCCGATCAGGGCCTGGACTTCACCGGTTTCCGGGTTGGTCACGACCATTGCCGCTTCGACTTCATCGGCACCCTTGCGCCCGGCCAGGCGCTTGAAGGTCTCGCCCATGGCCGCTTCCGACTTCATCTGCAGGATCGGATCGAAGCTGGTGAAAATGCGCAGGCCTTCTTCGGTCAAGTCTTCATCACGGTAGTCCTGGCGCAGCTGGCGTTTGACCAGGTCGAGGAAGCCCGGGTACGAACTGTCGGCCAGGCTGCCGCGCTTGGTCACGCCCAATGGCATCTTCTTCGCCGCTTCCACCGCTTCCGGGGTTGCCACGCCCTGCTCGGCCAGCAGGTCGAGTACCAGGTTACGCCGCACCGTCGCCCGCTCCGGGTAACGCCGCGGGTTGTAATAGGAAGGGCCCTTGACCATACCGACCAGCAAGGCAATCTGGTGCAGCTTGAGTTCCGACAGCGGCTGGCTGAAGAAGAACTGGCTGGCCAGGCCGAAGCCGTGCACCGCGCGCTGACCGTCCTGGCCGACGAACACTTCGTTGAGGTAGGCCTCGAGGATTTCGCGCTTGTCGTAATGCAACTCGAGCAGCAAGGCCATCATCGCTTCATTGAGCTTGCGGCTGAGGCTGCGTTCGTTGGTCAGGTAGAAGTTCTTCACCAACTGTTGGGTCAGGGTACTGCCGCCCTGGCGCATGGCGCCGGACGAGGTGTTGACCCACACCGCCCGGGCAATCGACTTGGGCGACACACCGAAGTGGTGATAGAAGTCACGGTCTTCCACCGCCACCAGGGTTTCCAGCAGGTACGGCGGCACCTGGTCGATCTTGATCAGGATGCGGTCTTCGAGGTTTTTCGGGTACAGGCCGCCGATCAGCAGCGGCTCGAGGCGCACCACGTCGAGCTTCGAGCCGTTGGCGCCACTCAAGCCGGCTACATAGTCACCGGAGAAACGCACGCGCACCGCTTGCGCCGTTTCCATGCCTTCATAGAACTGGAAGCCGCGAGTATTCAGATCAACGGTATTGCCATTGACTGCAGCCGCGCCCGGGCCATTGGCAACGCTTTCGCGGCGATATCCGAGGGCATCGAGTTCGATGAGGAAGTCGGCCTTGCTCAGTTTCTGGCCGACGAACAGCTCCAGCGGCCGGGCATACACCTTGGCCGGGATAGTCCAGCGCTTGCCGGAGAATTTCTCCTGGACCACGGCGTCGAGGTAAATGGCATAGCCCGCCACCAGCACAAAGCCGACCAGGCTGAGCTTCAAGGCCCAGCCCAGCCAGGCACGCGAGCGGCCAGACGGGCGTTTTTTAGCGGTACGGGGGGATCGGGATCGAGTCATGGCGGCGGATTATACGCACTTTATCGCACATCGACAGGCGCCCTCCGGCGGTTTGCACCAGCCACGCTTGCAGCCATAATGGCCCATTCGAATCTCCCGACCCAGAAGGATCGCCCGTGAGCCAAGCCTTGATTACAGCCCTGCAGAACCCCGCCCTGTTCCCTCACCCAGTGACGGCGTTTCAGGTTATCGAGACGCATATCTCCTGGGTGCTGCTCACCGGTGAATATGCCTACAAAATCAAGAAGCCGATGAACTTTGGCTTCCTCGACTTCACCGAGCTGTCGCAGCGCGCGCACTTCTGCGCCGAAGAGCTGCGCCTGAACCAGCGCCTGACCGACGGCTTGTATCTGGAAGTGCTGCCGATCACCGGCAGCGCCGAAGCACCGCAACTGGGTGGCGAAGGCGAGCCGATCGAATACGCGCTGAAGATGCGCCAGTTCCCTCAGAGCCAGATGCTCAGCACCCTGCAGGCCAACAGCGAACTGACCGCCGCGCACATCGACCAGATGGCCGAGCAGATCGCCCGCTTCCACCTGGCGGCGCCAAAAGTTGCCGTGGAGCATCCACTGGGCACGCCAGACAGCGTCATGGCCCCGGTCGAGCAGAACTTCGAGCAGATTCGCCCGTTCCTTTCCGACAAGGCCGACCTGCAGCAACTGGATGCCCTGCAAGCCTGGGCCCAGGACAGCTTCAAACGCCTGAATCGCCTGCTTGAGCAACGCAAGGCAGAAGGTTTCATCCGCGAATGCCACGGTGATATCCACCTGGGCAACGCCACCCTGATCGATGGCAAGGTGGTGATTTTCGACTGCATCGAGTTCAACGAACCGTTCCGCCTGACCGACGTTTATGCCGACGCCGCATTCCTGGCCATGGACCTCGAAGACCGCGGCCTGAAATCGCTGTCGCGCCGCTTCATCAGCCAGTACCTGGAACTGACCGGTGACTACGCCGGCTTGGAACTGCTGAACTTCTACAAGGCTTATCGTGCACTGGTGCGGGCCAAGGTCGCCCTGTTCAGCATGCCGGCCAACGCCGATGCCGTGCAGCGCGCCACTACCCTGCGCACCTATCGCAACTATGCCAACCTGGCAGAGAGCTACAGCGCCATCCCTTCGCGGTTTCTGGCCATCACCCACGGCGTTTCCGCTGTCGGCAAGAGCCACGTGGCCATGCGCCTGGTCGATGCCCTGGGCGCCATTCGCCTGCGTTCGGACGTCGAGCGCAAGCGCATGTTCGGTGAGCAAGCCAGCGCCAATGCCGGCCAGCTGCAAGCCGGCATCTACAGCGAAGACGCCAGCCAGGCCACCTACCAACGCCTGCACCAAATGGCCGAAACCATCCTGCGCGCCGGCTTCCCGGTGGTGATCGACGCCACCTACCTCAAGCAAGACCAGCGCCAGGCCGCCGCCGGGGTCGCCAGCGAAACCGGCGTGCCGTTCCTGATCCTCGACTGCAACGCGCCGGATGCGGTGATCGCCAGCTGGCTGGCCAAGCGTCAGGCCGATCAAAACGATCCGTCGGATGCCACCCTGGAGGTGGTCAAGGCCCAGCAAGCCAGCCGTGACCCGCTCAGCGCCGAAGAGCTGCTGCAAAGCAAGCGCGTGGAAACCAACGAAAGCGGTAGCCTCGACCTGCTGGTCAAGCAGATCCGTCAGCGCCTGCCAGGGCTCTGAAGCCTCCCGGGACGTGAAGTAGTCGACACTTCACGCTTGATTCCGGGCGCCTCCGCAATGATGGCCCTATAGTGTCACCATCAGGGCAAACAAGGAGGCGCCTCATGAATCAGCCACGGCAACTGGACAGCGCGCTATATGCGTTGGTGCATGACGAACAGATCGCCAGCTTCAATCGCGAGAAACCCAAGGACGGCGCCGTCGACTTTCGTGGCGGTGATTTCCGCGGACTCGACCTGCGTGAACTGGACACCAGCGGCATCGACTTCACCGATGCCTACTTCCGCGCCTCCGACCTGCGCGGCCTGGACCTGCGCTACAACGGCCTGGAAGGCGCCAGCCTTGCCCATGCGCAGATTTCCGGCACCTACTTCCCCAGCGAACTGAGCGCCGACGAGATCCTGATGTCGGTCAATTTCGGCACCCGCCTGCGTTACCGCACACGCTGACAGCAACGAGTGAAACGCCCGCCGGCTGTGGCCTGGCGGGCAGCTTTCGGCTACCCGTCGGCACATGGATGGCAAAACGCCGCGTATTTTCCAAGTGCCGCTACACTCCTCATTGACCTGCCGCGATTCCTTAATCAAGACCCGTTCAGCCGTCGCAAGGAGGCTTGATGAACGATGAACTCCAGCATCTGAAAAATCTTGGCAAGACTTCTGCGCAGTGGCTGCATGCGGTCGGCATCCACAGTGCTTCGGATTTACGCCGACTGGGTGCGGTGACTGCCTACAAGGCCGTGCGCAGCCGCGGCTTCAGGGCTTCGAAGGTGCTGCTCTACGCAATTGAAGGCGCCTTGCTCGACGTGCACTGGAACGATATTCCGGCCGAGCGCAAGGAAGCCCTGAACCAGCAACTCGACGGCAAAACTGCCGTACAGAAAAATAATCGGGAATATTGAGTCAGGACGCTTGACTACGAAATGAGAATCGTTATGATTATCACAACTGGTCGCGAGACTGGTTGGGTAACCTGAAAGCCCCTGGTTCGGACTCTCAGATTATCTCCTCATCAGGCTAATCACGGTTATTGACCCGGCACTTTGCCGGGTCTTTTTTTGCCTGGGGTTTTTACCCGCCTTTGCGCATCTGCGCGCAGTAGTCCTGCTCCGGCAAAGCCGGGGTGTACCAGACATAATCGGCCATTTGCGCATCAACCACCTGCCCCACCTCAGCGAGCATCAGTACCTGCGTGGTGCCTTCAGCACCCAGATCGGCAAGGTGCAAGGGCACGCCGATGTCCTTGCGCACGTGATAACCGCCGGCCAACAGCAACGCCGGTTGTGGTGCGGCCAGCAGGCGCTCGGCGATGCGTCGGTCGCGCTGTTGCTGAACCGCCAGCATGGCCGGCAACTGGCTTTCGGGCAGCAGGCCGCAATGGGATTCCCTGACTTGCTCCAGCAGCACGGCTTGTACCTTGGCTGCTGCCGAGCGCGGCCCCTTCAACGCTGGCGGCTGGCGATAGATCCTGCGCACTTCGTCGTGGTCGAGGTTGGCGGCCAGTAACGAGTACGGTTGCCCCAGGGCTTCATGGACAATCGGCCCGTACAAGGCCCAATCCCAGCCATCCTGCCAGCCCAGCGCCTTGGGCAGGTCCTGCGGGCGTGTTTGCTGCTGTTTCAGTGCATCGACCTGGCCTTGCTGCACCGGCTGCAGCATCTCCAGCAGCAGGCTGCCCTGCGGCCGTTGCGCGTCCAGTGCGCGCAGCAGCCAGAGCTGCAGGGCATGGTGATCGGGGTTGTCGTGTTTCTCGCCAACCAGCAGCCGTTGAGCCTGCGCGAGCCGCTCCAGCAGTTGCGCGGGCGTCAGCAGCCGGCCGCTGCTCAGTTCACGGATGTGCCCAAGCTCGGCATGCTCACGGCCTTCGGGGCTTTGCCAGGCTGGCAAAGGCGGTGCCTCGGCTCGGGACTGGCAGCCGGCGAGCCCCCAGACCAGCAACAGCAATAACGCGGGCAACCGGGGACGACGCATGGGGCAGTTCTCCTAACGGGCGATGATCAGCGGGTGCCCCCGCTCGGGATGAGGCTGTACCAGCACATCGATGCCGAACACCGCCTTGAGGGAATCGGGGCGCAACACCTGCTGCGGGGTATCCAGGGCGTGGGCGCGGCCCTGTTCGAGCAGCAGGATACGGTCACAGTAGCGCGCCGCCAGGTTCAGGTCATGGAGGATGACCATCACCGCCGCACCACGATCAGCGAACTCGCGGACCGCTTGCAAGGTGGTGTGCTGGTGCAGTGGGTCGAGCATCGAGGTCGGCTCGTCAAGCAGCAGGATTCGCCCGTCCTCCCCTGGCCACAGCTGCGCCAGCACCCGCGCCAGGTGCACGCGCTGACGCTCGCCGCCGGAGAGTGCCAGATAGCTGCGCCCGATCAGATGGCCGGCATCCGCCGCCTGCAGGGCCGCGTCGATGATCTGCTGGTCACGTTCGAGGCCGGTTTTATGCGGCAAACGGCCCATGCCGACCACCTCTTCAACCTTGAAGGCAAAACCCAGGCTGGAGACTTGCGGCAACACCGCCAGGCGCTGGGCGCGCTGCTGGCCTGGCCAGTCGGACAGGCCTCGGTCATCCAGGGTCACCCGCCCCTGGCTGGCATTCAGCTCGCCGCACATCACCCCGAGCAGGCTGCTTTTGCCCGCGCCGTTGGGACCCAGAACCCCAAGTACCTGGCCGGGTTGCAGCGCCAGGCTGATATCGCTCAGGACCTGGTTCGCGCCACGGCGCAGGGACAGGTTCTCGACTCGCAGCATCAGGCACGCCCTCGCAACAGCAGATAAAGGAAGAACGGCGCACCAATGAACGCGGTGACGATACCGATCGGCAGCTCCGCAGGCGCCAGCGCCAAACGGGCGATCAGGTCGGCGAACAGCAACAGCGAAGCGCCAGCCAACAGCGAGGCCGGTAACAGCACGCGGTGATCAGGCCCGGCCAGCAAGCGCACCAGATGCGGCACCACCAGGCCGATAAAGCCGATCAGCCCCGCCGCCGCTACCGCCGCGCCAACCCCCAAGGCGGTACAGAACACCAGTTCGCGCTTGAGCTTCTCGACCTCGATGCCCAGGTGCCGCGCTTCGGATTCGCCCAGCAACAAGGCATTCAAGGCCTGAGCCCGGCGCGGCAGCCACAGTGAGACCACCACGGCGACCAGCACCAGTGGCCAGAGGCGCAGATAACTGGCGCCATTGAGGCTGCCCAGGTTCCAGAACGTCAGGGTGCGCAAGGTGGCGTCATCGGCCAGGTAAGTGAACAGCCCCACGGCCGCGCCGGCCAGGGCGGTCAAGGCGATACCGGCAAGGAGCATGGTCGCTACGTTGGTCTGACCATCACGTCGGCCCAGGCGGTACACCAGCGCGGTCACCCCGAGGCCACCGAGAAACGCACACAGCGATAACAAATAAGGAGCGAATAGCTCGGGAATACCGCCCATCCATGAGCCGCCAACAATCGCCACCGCCGCACCGAGCGCGGCGCCAGCGGACACGCCGACCAGGCCAGGGTCGGCCAGCGGGTTGCGAAACAGCCCCTGCATCGCCACCCCGGACAGCGCCAGCACGGCGCCCACGGTCAGCCCGAGCAAAGTCCGCGGCAAACGAATCTGGCCGAGGATCAGCTCGGCCTGCTCCAGCCCTTCCCCGGCCACCGGCAACCCGATCAGCCGGGCGCCGGCGCGCAGGGTATCGATCAGTGGCAGGCTGACCGGTCCCAGCGCCAGCGACAACCAGATCGCCAGCAGGCACAGCAGCGTCAGGGTGACGAACAGCGTGCGCGGTTTGACCAGCCGGTTCATTGCGCGGTCGGGTAGAAGGCTTGGGAAAGGCTCTGCAAGGTAGACGGCAGACGCGGACCGAGACCACCAACCAGCAGGGTCGGGTCCAGCTCGATCATGCGCTTGTTACGTGCGGCACGCGAAGCATTCAGGGCGGGGTTTTCCTTGAGCAATGCCTGCAAGGCCTGGTCACCGCTCAGACTACGGTCGGCGAATACCAGCACATCGGGATCGAGGGCCGCCAAGGCCTCTACGGAGAAGTTCTTGTAGCCTTCGTTGTCAGCCAGGTTGCGCGCACCGGCCTGCTTGAGCAACCAGTCGCCGGCAGTGCCTTTGCCGGCAATCATTGGTTTGGAGCCGGCATGGCCGACCAGCAGGATCACGCCCGGGGCGGCTTGGCTGTTTTGCAGTTGCTTGATCTTGCCCTGCAGGGCATCGAGTTGCTGACGGTACTCGGCGAACAGTTGCTGGGCTTGTTGCTCATTGCCGAGCAAGCGGCCCAGTTGCTGCAGATTGGTTTCGACTGCGCCAAGGTCGGCCTTGCTCGAAAGCAGTTCGACCTTGACCCCGGCCCCGCGGATTTGCGCGAGCACCGGCGGCGGGCCCATTTCTTCAGTGCCCACCAGCACATCCGGACGCAGGCTCAGCACCCCTTCGGCGGACAGCTGGCGCTGATAACCGATACTCGGCAACGCCTTGAGCGATTGCGGATGCTGGCTGGTGGTATCGACCCCGACCAGCTTCTGCTCGCCGCCCAGCGCCGCCACCCACTCGCTCAGTGCCCCACCGGCGCTGACCCAGCGCTGCGGCAACGTGTCGGCCTGGGCCAAGGTGTTGAACACAAGACCGGCACATAGGGCGATCAGGCGGGCACGTGGGCGCATAACAGGCTTCCTTGAATGAGGAGGAGCGGCAATCCGGGTGGATAATGCCGGGGACGCACGGTATAAAGCGTCCGATACGGCTGACGCAGGCAATTTGATAATTATTTGCATTTGCACGTCAAGCCGTCACTGTGACTTCGAGTAACCCTCACCATGCATTTTCTTTGTCGTTCCGAACACCTGGGCGAAGGCCAGAGCCGAGGCTTCAGTGTCGATGACCTCGGGATTTTCGCGGTTCGGCGCGCAGGCACGGTCTACCTGTACCGCAATTACTGCCCCCATCGCGGGATCCCGTTGAACTGGGAGCCTGACGCCTTTCTCGACAGCAGCGCCAGCCTGATCGCCTGCGGGCGCCACGGCGCGCTGTTTCTGATCGAGTCCGGCGAATGCGTGGCGGGCCCCTGCGAGGGCGAGCAACTGACTGCCCTGGACTGCCGCGAAGACAGCCAGGGCATCTGGTTTATCGACTGAGCAACACCGGTAACGGCCGATCGATATAGACCTGTTCGCCATCGATCCGCGTGCCGTAGGCTAGCACCTCGACGCCATCGGCCACCGCAGCGCGCAGCGCCTCGGCATAGGCACTGTCGATCTCGTCGGCCGGGCGTACGGCTTCGACACCGCTGAGGTTCACGCAATATAGCTGCACCGCGCGCACACCCTGGCGTGCCAGGGTTGCCAGCTCACGCAGGTGCTTGGCGCCGCGCTGGGTCACCGCATCGGGGAAGGCGGCCACGCTGGAGTCATCAAAGCCCAGGGTCACGCTCTTGACCTCGACATAGGCCGGACCGTCAGCAAACTCCAGGCGAAAATCCACCCGGCTGCGTTCTTCACCGTAGGCCACCTCGCGCTTGAGCCCGGTAAATCCGGCCAGCTCGCTGATGACGCCGGCACGCAAGGCCTCTTCTACCAGGGCGTTGGCCCGCCCGGTGTTGACACAGGCCAGGCGCCCTTGCGGCGTTTCGCTGATTTCCCAGGTACCGGGCAGCTTGCGCTTGGGATCGTTGGAGCGGCTGAACCAGACCTGGCCGCCCTCGACCATGCAATTGAACATCGAACCGGTGTTGGGGCAGTGAATGGTCATCTGCTCGCCGTTGGCCAGTTCGATGTCGGCCAGGAAGCGCTTGTAGCGACGCAGTAAGCGTGCGGTTTCAAGTGTTGGAGAAAAACGCATCAGCCTTGCCAGCTCCGCAGTCCACGGGCAATCCGCTCAACCGCTTCCTGCAAGCGCGGCAAGCTCTGGGTGTAGGCAAAGCGCACATGGTGCCCGGCCTGGTGACGGCCAAAATCCAGGCCCGGGGTAAAGGCCACATGCTCGGTTTCGAGGAAGTGCCGGCAGAAGGCGAAGGCATCACCGCCAAAAGCGCTGATGTCGGCATACAGATAGAAGGCACCCTGAGGCTCGACGGCGATCTGGAAACCCAACCCGCGCAATGCGGGCAGGAGGAAGTCGCGACGACGGGCGAACTCGGCACGGCGCTCTTCGAGGATCGCCAGGGTAGCTGGCTGGAAGCACGCCAGCGCTGCATGCTGGGCCATGCTTGGCGCGCTGATGTAGAGGTTTTGCGCGAGTTTTTCCAGGTCAGCCACTGCTGCCGGTGGCGCCACCAGCCAACCCAGGCGCCAACCGGTCATGCCGAAATACTTGGAAAAACTATTAAGGACGAACGCCTCGTCGTCGACTTCCAGCACACTTGGCGCATCCATGCCGTAGGTCAGGCCGTGGTAGATCTCGTCCACCACCAGGTGACCCTTGCGCGCGCGGGTAGCGGCCGACAGGCCGGCAAGCTGGTCGCGATCGAGCACCGTCCCCGTCGGGTTGGCAGGTGACGCCACCAGGGCGCCGACGGTGTCCTGGTCCCAGTAGCGCTCGACCAGATCGGCGCTCAATTGATAATTCACCTCTGGCCCCACCGGCACCAGTTGCGCAGCACCTTCGACCAGGCGCAGGAAATGCCGGTTGCACGGGTAACCCGGGTCGGCCAGCAGCCAGTGCTTGCCCGGGTCGACCAACAGGCTTGCGGCCAGCAGCAAGGCGCCGGAACCACCCGGAGTGATGAGGATGCGCTGCGGGTCGATGCTCAGCCCGTAGCGCTGCTGATAGAACCCGGCAATCGCCTCACGCAGCGCCGGCAGCCCGCGGGCGGCGGTATAACGGGTATGCCCCTGGGCCAGTGCGGCCTGGCCGGCCTCGACGATCGGCGCGGCGGTGGTGAAATCCGGTTCGCCGATTTCCAGATGGATCACGTCGCAGCCGCTCGCCTGCAGCTCGTTGGCGCGGGCCAGCAGGGCCATCACGTGGAAAGGTTCGATGGCGCGGCTGCGCGCACTGTAGGGCTGGGCCATTAGCCTTCTCTCAAAAGGGTCTAGAATAATGATTCTACTCATGCACTGGGTCGAACGTGTGGCAAAAGCTGTGGTCCACTGCAAAGATCGTCAAGGCCTGGCACAGTTGTCCCGGCCTTGACAACCGGGAGTAGCGTACCCCGATTCGATCTGGTAAGTTCGGCGGCTCGCAGTCGCAGGGCCGGCGGGCGCCGGAGATGGAGCAGCCTGCGCAATGGATTAGAAGAGTGAGAGGCGGTCTATTCATGTCCACCCAAGAAAAGCAACAAAGTCAGTCAGTTCTTGTTCATGGCGTCGAACCCTATAAAGAGACAAAGGGTGAGGAATACATGAGCAAAGCCATGCGCGACCACTTCACCAAGCTCCTCAATGGCTGGAAGAAAGAGCTGATGATCAGCGTGGACAACACCGTTGACCACATGAAGGATGAAGCGGCCAACTTCCCTGACCCAGCCGACCGTGCCAGCCAGGAAGAAGAATTCGCCCTGGAACTGCGCAACCGTGACCGTGAGCGCAAGCTGATCAAGAAGATCGACAAGACGCTGCAGCTGATCGTCGATGAAGAATACGGCTGGTGCGAAAAATGCGGTGTCGAAATCGGCCTGCGTCGCCTCGAAGCGCGCCCGACCGCCGACATGTGCTACGACTGCAAGACCTTGGCGGAAATCAAGGAAAAACAGGTCGGCAAAGCCTGACCTGACCAGAACGGGGCGCTCAAGGCGCCCCGTTTCATTTATGGCTATACGTATTCCTCTGCAGTTGCGTCCATGAGCATGAACAACCCTCGCTACATCGGGCGCTTCGCCCCTACCCCCAGTGGTTTCCTGCACTTCGGCTCGCTGGTCGCCGCCCTGGCCTCATGGCTGGACGCGCGTGCGGTCGGCGGCACCTGGCTGGTGCGCATGGAAGACATCGACCCGCCCCGCGAAGCCCCCGGCGCCCAGGCAGCGATCCTCAACACCCTGGAAAGCTACGGCCTGGAATGGGATGGCGAGGTGGTGTACCAGAGCCAGCGCCACGAGGCCTATGCCGAAGTGATCGAACGCCTGTTCCGTCAGGGTCTGGCCTATGCCTGCACCTGCTCGCGCAAGCAGCTCGAAGGCTATCACGGCGTTTACCCGGGCCTGTGCCGCAACGCCGGGCACGGCTGCGAGGACGCGGCCATCCGCGTACGGGTGCCAGAGCTGGCCTACCATTTCGATGACCGGGTCCAGGGCCGTTTCGAACAGCATCTGGGCCGCGAGGTCGGCGACTTTGTCATTCGCCGCCGCGATGGCCTGTACGCTTATCAACTGGCCGTGGTGCTGGATGACGCCTGGCAAGGGGTGACCGATATCGTCCGCGGCGCCGACCTGCTCGACAACACTCCACGCCAGCTGTACCTGCAAGAATTGCTGGGGCTGTCGCAACCGCGTTACCTGCATGTGCCACTGATCGTGCAGCCGGACGGACACAAGCTGGGCAAGTCCTACCGTTCACCGCCACTGGCCGCCGAGCAGGCGACGCCCTTGCTGCTGCGGGCATTGCGCGCGCTGGGCCAGGCGACCGAAGCGGGCATGGAGCAAGGCACCCCGGGCGAAGTGCTGGCGCATGCCGCACTGCACTGGAACCCCGACGCCCTGCCCCGACGCCTGAGCGTGCCCGAGGCCGACCTGCACTGACCCTTGCAGGAGCGGCGGTGCCCCGCGATGAGGGCAATCCGCACTTGATCGCGGGGCAAGCCCGCTCCTACCAGTCATGCAGAAAGCCTAGTAAATTCAATTCTTTGGCAAAAACGCACAAGCCCGTTACCATCGCCGCAGCCATTTGCGCCAATAATAAGTCCAAGCCGCAGCGCCCTAACCTTTGAGGCCAGCATGTATATCTATCGTTTGGTCCTGCTTCTGGTCGTGGGGATCTACCTGTTCTCCCCGGCCATCATGGACTGGTGGATCGAGCCAACCGGTGCCTGGTATCGCCCTTACCTGCTCTGGCTGATCCTGATCGTCGTGACCTTTATCCTGCAGAGCCAACGTGATGCCGATGAGCTTTAGCCTGACCCAGATGATCCTGATCAGCGCCGCCTACCTGCTGGTGCTGTTCGGCGTGGCCTGGGTCAGCGAACGCGGGATGATCCCGCGCTCGATCATCCGCCACCCGCTGACCTACACCCTGTCGCTGGGCGTCTATGCCAGTGCCTGGGCCTTTTATGGCTCGGTGGGCCTGGCCTACCAGTACGGCTACGGCTTTCTCGCCTGTTACCTCGGGGTGTCCGGGGCCTTCCTGCTGGCGCCGGTGCTGCTGTACCCGATCCTGAAGATCACCCGTACCTATCAATTGTCGTCGCTGGCCGACCTGATCGCCTTCCGCTTTCGCAGCACCTGGGCCGGGGCGCTCACCACCATCTTCATGTTGATTGGCGTACTGCCGTTGCTGGCGCTGCAGATCCAGGCGGTGGCTGACTCGATCAGTATTCTTACCGGCGAGCCGGTCAAGGCGCGGGTCGCCTTTGCCTTTTGCGCGCTGATCACCCTGTTCACCATCTTCTTTGGCTCGCGGCACATCGCCACCCGGGAGAAACACGAAGGCCTGGTGTTTGCCATTGCCTTCGAGTCGGTGATCAAGCTGCTGGCCCTGGGCGGTATCGGCCTTTATGCGCTGTACGGCGTCTTCGGCGGTCCGCATGAACTGGAAGTCTGGTTGTTGCAGAACCAGACCGCCCTCGCCGCCTTGCACACACCGTTGCAGGAAGGCCCATGGCGCACCCTGCTGCTGGTGTTCTTCGCCTCGGCCATCGTCATGCCGCACATGTATCACATGGCATTTACCGAGAACCTCAATCCGCGCTCGCTGGTCAGCGCCAGCTGGGGCCTGCCGCTGTTCCTGCTGCTGATGAGCCTGGCCGTGCCGCTGATTCTCTGGGCCGGCCTGAAAATGGGCGCCAGCACCAGCCCGGAATACTTCACCCTGGGCCTGGGCATCGCCGCCAACAACCAGGCGCTGGCGTTACTGGCCTATATCGGCGGGCTATCGGCCTCCAGCGGGCTGATCATCGTCACCACCCTGGCACTTTCGGGCATGGCCCTGAACCACCTGGTGCTGCCGCTGTACCAGCCACCGGCCGAGGGCAATATCTATCGCTGGCTGAAGTGGACCCGCCGGGCGCTGATCGTCGCCATCATCGCCGCCGGTTTCGGCTTCTACCTGACTCTGGGCAGCCAGCAGGACCTGGCCAACCTCGGTATCGTCGCCTTCGTCGCCACCCTGCAGTTCCTGCCAGGGGTGCTCTCGGTGCTGTACTGGCCGACCGCCAACCGCCGCGGCTTCATTGCCGGGCTGCT
Source organism: Pseudomonas sp. ZL2 (assembly GCF_054788455.1). NCBI lineage: Bacteria > Pseudomonadati > Pseudomonadota > Gammaproteobacteria > Pseudomonadales > Pseudomonadaceae > Pseudomonas > Pseudomonas sp. ZL2. The sequence goes on from NZ_JBGOGX010000005.1 coordinate 21,904, forward strand.
GGCAGGGATCCTGGTGTGGATGGTGACCATGCTGTTGCCGCTGGTGGGCAACCTGCAGGGCTTCTACATTCCGCTGCTGAACATGATCTATGTGCTCGACGACACCAGTTGGCACATGGCCGCAATCGCATCACTGGCAGCCAACGTGCTGCTGTTCACCCTGATCTCGCTGTTCACCAACGCCAGCAGTGAAGAAGTCAGCGCGGCCGAGGCCTGTGCGGTAGATAACGTGCGTCGCCCGCAACGCCGCGAGCTGCACGCCGCCTCGCCCCAGGAGTTCGCTACCCAGCTGGCCAAGCCCCTGGGTGCCAAGGCCGCACAGAAGGAAGTGGAACAGGCCCTGCGCGACCTCTACCTGCCGTTCGACGAGCGCCGCCCTTATGCCCTGCGCCGCCTGCGCGACCGCATCGAGGCCAACCTGTCAGGGCTGATGGGCCCGAGCGTGGCCCAGGACATGGTCGAGACCTTCCTGCCCTACAAGTCCGGTAACGAAAACTACGTTACCGAGGACATCCACTTCATCGAAAGCCGCCTGGAAGACTACCACTCGCGCCTGACTGGCCTGGCCGCCGAGCTCGACGCCCTGCGCCGTTACCACCGCCAGACCCTGCAAGAGTTGCCGATGGGTGTTTGCTCGCTGGCCAAGGACCAGGAAATCCTGATGTGGAACAAGGCCATGGAAGAGCTCACCGGCATCCCCGCCAAGCGCGTGGTCGGCTCGCGCCTGACCACCATCGGCGAACCCTGGCGCGGCCTGCTGCTGGGCTTCATCAACGTGCCCGACGAACACCTGCATAAGCAACGCCTGGGCCTGGACGGCCAGACCCGCTGGCTGAACCTGCACAAGGCGGCCATCGACGAGCCGCTGGCACCGGGTAACAGTGGCCTGGTGCTGCTGGTCGAAGACCTCACCGAAACCCAGGCCCTGGAAGACAAGCTGGTGCACTCCGAGCGCCTGGCCAGCATCGGCCGCCTGGCCGCCGGGGTTGCCCACGAGATCGGCAACCCGGTCACCGGTATCGCCTGCCTGGCGCAAAACCTGCGCGAAGAGCGCGAAGAGGATGGCGAAATCACCGAGCTGAGCAGCCAGATCCTGGAGCAGACCAAACGCATCTCGCGCATCGTCCAGTCGTTGATGAGCTTTGCCCATGCCGGCAGCCACCAGCACAGCGATGAGCCGGTGTGCCTGGCCGAAGTGGCCCAGGATGCCATCGGTCTGCTGGCCTTGAACCGGCGCAATTTCGAAGTACAGTTCTTCAACCTGTGCGACCCGGAACACTGGGTCGAGGGCGACCCGCAACGCCTGGCCCAGGTGCTGATCAACCTGCTGTCCAACGCCCGCGACGCCTCCCCGCCCGGCAGCGCCGTACGGGTCAAGAGCGAAGCCAGCGAACATACCGTCGACCTGATCGTCGAGGATGAAGGCAGCGGTATCCCGAAAAACATCATGGATCGTCTGTTCGAACCCTTCTTCACTACCAAGGACCCGGGCGAAGGTACCGGACTGGGGCTTGCTCTGGTCTATTCCATCGTGGAAGAGCATTATGGACAAATCACCATCGACAGCCCGGCCGATAGCCAGAGCCAACGTGGCACCCGGATCCGAGTGACCCTGCCGCGCCATGTCGTAGCGACGTCCGCTGTGAACTGAGACCGTCGAGAGAATTGAATCAATGCCGCATATTCTGATCGTCGAAGACGAAACCATTATCCGCTCGGCGTTGCGCCGATTGCTTGAGCGCAACCAGTACCAGGTCAGCGAGGCCGGCTCGGTGCAGGAAGCCCAGGAACGCTTCAGCATTGCGACCTTCGACCTGATTGTCAGCGACCTGCGCCTGCCGGGCGCGCCTGGCACCGAACTGATCAAGCTCGGCCAGGGCACGCCGGTACTGATCATGACCAGTTACGCGAGCCTGCGTTCTGCCGTCGACTCGATGAAAATGGGTGCGGTGGACTACATCGCCAAGCCATTCGATCACGACGAAATGCTGCAGGCCGTGGCCCGCATCCTGCGCGACCGGCAGAACGCGCCCGCCGCGCCCGCTGAACGGGGCAACGGCAAGTCTGCAGGTGGCGACAAGGCCGCGGCCAGCAATGCGGCCAATGGCGAGATCGGCATCATCGGCTCCTGCCCACCGATGCAAGACCTGTACAGCAAGATCCGCAAGGTCGCCCCAACAGACTCCAATGTGCTGATCCAGGGCGAATCGGGAACCGGTAAAGAGCTGGTGGCCCGCGCCCTGCACAACCTCTCGCGGCGGGCCAAGGCACCGATGATCTCGGTGAACTGTGCGGCCATCCCGGAAACCCTGATCGAGTCGGAACTGTTCGGCCACGAAAAAGGCGCCTTTACCGGTGCCAGTGCCGGACGTGCCGGTCTGGTCGAAGCCGCCGATGGCGGTACGCTGTTCCTCGACGAGATCGGCGAACTGCCACTCGAAGCCCAGGCGCGCCTGTTGCGCGTGCTGCAGGAAGGCGAAATCCGCCGGGTCGGTTCGGTGCAATCGCAAAAGGTCGATGTGCGCCTGATCGCCGCGACCCACCGCGACCTGAAGAACCTGGCCAAGGTCGGCCAGTTCCGTGAAGACCTTTATTACCGCCTGCACGTCATCGCCCTCAAGTTGCCGGCCTTGCGCGAGCGCGGTGCCGACGTCAACGAGATCGCCAATGCCTTCCTCGCCCGCCAGAGTGCGCGGGTCGGGCGCAACGACCTGCGCTTCGCCCACGACGCTGAGCAAGCCATTCGGCACTACTCCTGGCCAGGTAACGTGCGCGAACTGGAGAACGCCGTGGAGCGTGCGGTGATCCTGTGCGAGAGCCCGGAAATTTCTGCCGACCTGCTGGGCATCGACATCGAACTCAGTGACCTGGTAGACGACGATCCGTTTGCCGGCCTGCCGGGTACCGGCAGCAACGCCAGCAACACCAGCCACGAGCCGACCGAAGATCTGTCACTGGAAGATTACTTCCAGCATTTCGTCCTCGAGCACCAGGACCACATGACCGAGACCGAGCTTGCACGCAAGCTTGGGGTCAGTCGCAAGTGCCTGTGGGAGCGTCGTCAGCGCCTGGGTATTCCGCGACGCAAGAGTGGCGCCACCAGCGAAAGCTGAGCCGTTTCAGCAGGTTGTGCGGGTGCGCGGCGGTAACACCGTCACCTTGCGACAAACTGTTACCGCAACATGAAGTCGTAACAAAAACCGGGGCTTAAGGTAACGAAGCCCCGGTTTTTTTTCGCCCTCCAGGCCGTCAAAAAACGCTTCAACCCCTTGTTTTACTGGGGTTTGCAAAAGTTGGCACGGCACCTGCTATATGTTTGGTACAAGAACAATAACAAGCACTGCAAAAGACAATAAAAATAAGACGAATCGGCTCACGCACAATAAGAACAAGACGGCGGAGGCGCAGCTAACTGATTCTTTTGGAGAGGAGTTGTATTTGGGGCTTGCCCCACAACCAGGCAGAGAACAATAAAAACTGCACTCAAGCAGGGCCTGAACTGGTTGGATCGCATGATCATTGCAACCTCAGCGACCAAAGCAATCCGTTTGCTCTTGATCCCGATTAGGGAGACCGCCCACAAGCTTTTTTTGTGGGCAGGGCACTCAACAAAAACAAGAAGCCCGGCAAAAAAACAATAAGAGCACGCAACTACTTCTTGGGGAGCTTCGGCTCCCCTTGTAGTTTCTGCCCGCCCCAGCCTGTCCGTGCGTCGTCCGACGCGACCGCCTACACCATCCTCCGAGTAAATGCTAGAATCCCCGCCCATCATGCGGCCATTCTTCGTTTTTGGCCGAACATTCCTTCAAACAGTGCATCCCATGCTGAAGAAGCTGTTCCAGTCATTCCGTCCTACCATGCGTGGCCAGCACCATATTCGCACCACGCCCGAAGTGATCAATAGTGGTCAACATTCGCTGCAACGCGGCCAGTTCAGTCGCCATGCGGTGAACATCGTCGAGCGCCTGCAAAACGCTGGCTACCAGGCCTACCTGGTCGGTGGCTGCGTGCGGGACCAACTTCTGGGCATCACCCCCAAGGATTTCGACGTCGCCACCAGCGCCACCCCTGAACAGGTCCGCGCCGAATTTCGTAACGCCCGTATCATCGGTCGCCGTTTCAAACTGGTTCACATCCATTTCGGGCGTGAAATCATCGAAGTCGCCACCTTCCGCGCCAACCACCCGGAAAGCGAAGAAGAGAACAGCCACACCTCGTCGCGTAACGAGAGTGGGCGGATCCTGCGCGACAATGTCTACGGCACCCTGGAAGAAGACGCGCAGCGCCGCGACTTCACCATCAACGCCTTGTATTACGATCCGGTCAGCGAGCGCATCCTCGATTACGCCAACGGCGTGCACGACATCCGCAACCGCCTGATCCGCCTGATCGGCGACCCGACCCAGCGCTATCAGGAAGACCCGGTACGCATGCTGCGTGCCGTGCGTTTCGCCGCCAAGCTCAATTTCGGCATCGAGAAGCACACCGTGCAGCCGATTCGCCAGCTGGCGCCGATGCTGCGCGAGATCCCCGCGGCGCGCCTGTTCGAAGAGTCGCTCAAGCTGTTCCTCTCCGGGCAGGCTGCCGACACCTTCGAAATGCTCGTCGACCTGGAGCTGTTCGACCCTCTGTTCCCGGCCAGTGCCGAGGCGCTCGAAGAGCATCCGACCTACACCCACACCTTGATCAGCCAGGCATTGATCAATACCGACCTGCGCGTCAGGCAGGGCAAGCCGGTAACCCCGGCCTTCCTGTTCGCCGCCATGCTCTGGCCGGCGCTGCCGGGTCGCGCCCTGCGCCTGCAAAGCCGTGGCATGCCGCCGATCCCGGCAATGAATGAAGCCGCTCACGAGCTGATCGCCGAGCAGTGCCAGCGCATCGCTATCCCCAAGCGCTTCACCATGCCGATTCGCGAGATCTGGGACATGCAGGAGCGCCTGCCACGGCGCAGCGGCAAGCGTGCCGACCTGTTGCTCGACAACCCGCGCTTCCGCGCCGGTTACGACTTCCTGCTGCTGCGTGAAAGCGCTGGCGAAGAAACCGATGGCCTTGGCCAGTGGTGGACCGATTATCAGGACTGCAACGACAGCGAGCGCCGCGACATGATCCGCGAGCTGGGCAACCGCGATGAAGGCGCCGGTGCCGGCCCGCGCAAACGCAAGCGTAGCCCGAGCAAGCGCAAGCGTGCCGACGGCGCAGCAGGCGAGTAACACATGATCCGCGCCTACATTGGCCTGGGCAGCAACCTGGCCGATCCCGAGCAACAACTGCGCAGCGCCGTCGAGGCGCTGGGGCAGTTGCATGAAAGCGCCCTGGCCGGGGTTTCGGCCTTCTACACCAGCGACTCGCTGTCGCCCGGCCAGCCGCGCTACACCAATGCCGTGGCGGCGCTGGAGACCACCCTGGCGCCGCTCGACCTGCTCGATGCGCTGCAGGCCATCGAGGCCGATCAGGGCCGCGAGCGCAAGGAGCGCTGGGGCCCGCGCACCCTCGACCTGGACATCCTGCTGTACGGCGACCAGGTCATCGATGTGCCGCGCCTGAAAGTGCCGCATTACCACATGCAGGCCCGACCGTTCGTCCTTTACCCACTGGCCGAACTGGTACCCGAAGACTTCTGCCTGGCCGATCAGCGGCCCCTGTCCCAATTACTGGCAGATTGCCCGTTCGTCGGTCTGGAACGCCTGTAACCGGGCGATCCCCCAGCCGGTAACGCCCGTAACAGCGCATTAGTAACAATGCGGTAACAGGGTAATTGACTTCAGCCCCCTCGCTCACGACTATAGGCGTCCCGTGGCGCCCCGAGCGCCGCAAAAAGGCGTATATAGGCCTGGAACAGGTCGTATTTCAAACACCACGATCGATGATGTGCTGTTCCAGAAGATGAATACACGCGTTGTACGCAGTCGTTTTTCACAGCGCCTGAACGAGGATTCCTTTTCATGCCAGAAGTAACCCTGACCACCCTGCAGAGCCTCAAGGCCAAGGGTGAGAAAATAACCATGCTGACCTGCTACGACGCGACCTTTGCCCAGGCCGCCAGCCGGGCCGGCGTGGAAGTATTGCTGGTGGGTGACTCCCTGGGCATGGTCCTGCAAGGCCATGACAGCACCTTGCCGGTATCCAATGCCGAGATGGCCTACCACACCGCCTGCGTCAAACGCGGCAACGAAGGTGCGCTGATTCTCGCCGACCTGCCGTTCATGGCCTGCGCCACCACCGAGCAGGCGTTCGCCAACAGCGGCGCGCTTATGCAGGCTGGTGCGCACATGGTCAAGGTCGAAGGCGCCGCCTGGCTGGCGGAAACCATCCGCCTGCTGGCCGAGCGTGGCGTGCCGGTCTGTGCCCATATGGGCCTGACCCCGCAGACCGTGAATATTCTCGGTGGCTACAAGGTTCAAGGCCGCCAGGAAAACCAGGCTCGGCAGATGCGCGCCGACGCCATCGCCCTGGAGCAGGCCGGTGCGGCCATGCTGCTGCTCGAATGCGTACCGACCGAGCTGGCCGCGGAAATCACCCAGGCGGTGAGCATCCCGGTGATCGGCATCGGCGCCGGCAGCGCCACCGACGGCCAGGTGCTGGTGTTGCATGACATGCTCGGCCTGTCGCTGACCGGCCGGGTACCGAAGTTCGTGAAGAACTTCATGGCCGGCCAGAGCGACATTCAAGGCGCGCTCAAGGCTTATGTAGCCGCGGTCAAGGATGTCAGCTTCCCCGGCAGCGAACACGGGTTCAGTGCATGAATACAGTCAAGACCGTCCGCGAACTGCGCGCCGCCGTGGCGCGGGCGCGCAGTGAAGGCAAACGCATCGGCTTCGTGCCGACCATGGGCAACCTGCACAGCGGCCATGCCGCGCTGGTGACCAAAGCCGCGCAACGGGTCGATTTCGTTGTCGCCAGCATCTTCGTCAACCCGCTGCAGTTCGGCCCCAGCGAAGACCTCGACAAGTACCCGCGAACCCTCGCCGCCGACCAGGAGAAACTGCTCCAGGCCGGCTGCCACCTGCTGTTCGCCCCGACCGTCGAGGAGATGTACCCGGACGGCATGGCCGGGCAGACCCGGGTCAGTGTCCCGCAGCTTTCCGACGGGCTTTGCGGTGCCAGCCGCCCGGGCCATTTCGAAGGCGTGGCGACGGTGGTCAGCAAGCTGTTCAATATGGTCCAGCCAGACCTGGCCGTGTTCGGTCAGAAGGACTTCCAGCAGTTGGCGGTGATTCGCGCGCTGGTACGTGACCTGAACATGCCGATCCAGATCATCGGCGAGCCGACCGTGCGCGCCGAAGACGGCCTGGCGCTGTCGTCGCGCAACGGTTACCTGAGCGACGAACAGCGCGCCACGGCGCCAGCGTTGTATCGGGTGCTGAGCCAGATGGCCGCCGCGATTGAGCAGGGTGAACGCAACTATCCGGCGTTGATCGCCAATGGTCAGCAACAACTGAGCGCGGCAGGTTTTCGCCCGGACTACCTGGAAATTCGCCAGGCCCTGAGCCTGCGTCCGGCAGCGTCTGAAGACCGCGATCTGGTGATCCTGGTGGCCGCCTTCCTGGGTGCCACCCGCCTGATCGACAACCTGCACCTGAATCTCGACGACAAGTAAAACGGTCGCCCGCTGGGGACACTCCCTGTAACGCAGGTTGCATGCCTATAATTGGCATCAGCCTGCAAACAGGATGCTTTTTCCAGTGTCCAAGGCAGCTCACGCAATAAGGAAACCTGCAGCGATGGCGTACTACCGCACTCCTCATGATGTCACCGCCCTGCCCGCCTGGCAGGCGCTCCAGCAGCACCGCGAAGCCATGCAGGACTTCAGCATGCGCGACGCGTTCAATGCCGAGCCAAAACGCTTCGAACAGTTTTCCCTGAGTACCTGCGGGCTGTTCCTCGATTACTCGAAAAACCTGATCAACGGCCAGAGCCGTGATCTGCTGGTCAATCTGGCCAACGAGGTCGGCCTGCAAGAGGCAATCAAGGCGCTGTTCGCCGGTGAGATCCTCAACGCCTCCGAAGGCCGCCCGGCGCTGCACACCGCCCTGCGCCGTCCGGTTGGCGACAAGCTGAGCGTCAACGGCGTCAACGTGATGCCCGAGGTGCACAAGGTGCTTAACCAGGTGACCGAACTGGTTGGCCGCATCCATGACGGCCTGTGGCGCGGCTACAGCGAAAAGCCGATCACCGACGTGGTCAACATCGGCATCGGCGGTTCGTTCCTCGGCCCCGAGCTGGTCTCCGAAGCGCTGCTGCCTTACGCCCAGCGCGGCGTGCGCTGCCATTACCTGGCAAACATCGACGGCAGCGAGTTCCACGAGCTGTCGGCCAAGCTGCGTGCCGAAACCACGCTGTTCATCGTCTCGTCCAAGTCGTTCAACACCCTGGAAACCCTGAAGAACGCCCAGGCGGCCCGCGCCTGGTACCTCGCCCAGGGTGGCTCGGAAGCCGAGCTGTACAAGCACTTCATCGCCGTATCCAGCAACAAGGCCGCTGCGGTGGCCTTCGGCATTCGTGAAGAAAACATCTTCCCGATGTGGGACTGGGTCGGCGGGCGTTACTCGCTGTGGTCGGCCATCGGCCTGCCGATTGCACTGGCCATTGGTACTGCCAACTTCAAGGAACTGCTGTCCGGTGCCTACACCATGGACCAGCACTTCCAGAACGCGCCATTCGAACAGAACATGCCGGTGCTGCTGGCCTTGCTGGGCGTCTGGTACGGTAACTTCTGGGGCGCGCAGAGCCATGCGATCCTGCCGTACGACCATTACCTGCGTAACATCACCAAGCACCTGCAACAGCTGGACATGGAATCCAACGGCAAGAGCGTCCGCCAGGACGGCACGCCGGTCAACCACGACACCGGCCCGGTGATCTGGGGTGGCGTGGGTTGTAACGGTCAGCATGCCTACCACCAGTTGCTGCACCAGGGCACCCAGCTGATTCCCGCCGACTTCATCGTCCCGGTGGTCAGCTTCAACCCGGTCGCCGACCATCACCAGTGGCTGTACGCCAACTGCCTGTCGCAGAGCCAGGCGCTGATGCTCGGCAAGACCCGCAGCGAGGCCGAAACCGAACTGCGCGACAAGGGCATGGCCGAAGCCGATATCCAGAAGCTGGCGCCACACAAGGTGATCCCGGGTAACCGCCCGAGCAACACCCTGGTGGTCGAGCGCATCAGCCCGCGGCGCCTCGGCGCACTGGTGGCGATGTACGAACACAAGGTGTTCGTGCAGAGCGTTATCTGGGGCATCAACGCCTTCGACCAGTGGGGCGTGGAGCTGGGCAAGGAGCTGGGCAAGGGTGTGTACCAGCGCCTGACCGGCGGCATCGAAGAGCCTGCCGAGGACGCTTCGACCCAGGGCCTGATCAACTTCTTCCGCAGCCGTCACCGCGGTTGATCGCCTGCGCTGCCCCTGGCCGAACGAACACGGCCAGGGGCAGCGGCTACACTGTCCTGACAAAAACAATCCGTCAGAACAGGACCCCGCCATGTTCGATATCAGCGACTTTCCCCAAGCCGATGCCGTCAGCAAAGCGGCGCAACTGAGCCAGACCGACTATCAGCGCCTGTACCGCCAGTCCATCGATGACCCGGATGCCTTCTGGCCCGAACAAGCCAAGGCCCTGGACTGGATCGAGCCCTGGAGCCAGATCCAGCAGAGCGACATGAAGACCGGCCAGGCCGCCTGGTTCAAAGGTGCGCAACTCAATGTCAGCTACAACTGCATCGACCGTCACCTGGCCACCCGGGGCGATCAGCCGGCGATCATTCGTGAGGGCGACAACCCCACCGATTCCAGTGTCATCACCTACCGCGAACTGCACCAGCAGGTCTGCCGCCTGGCCAATGTACTCAAGCAGCGTGGGGTAAAAAAAGGCGACCGGGTGTGCATCTATATGCCCATGGTTCCGGAAGCGGCCTACGCCATGCTCGCCTGCAGCCGCATCGGCGCCATTCACTCGGTGGTGTTCGGCGGCTTCTCGCCGGATGCGTTGCGCGACCGGATTCTCGACGCCGATTGCCGCACACTGATCACCGCCGACGAGGGTGTTCGCGGCGGCAAGAGCGTGCCGCTGAAGAACAACATCGACAAGGCCCTGCTCAGTTGCCCGGATGTCGGTACGGTGGTGGTGATCAAGCGCACCGGTGGCAAGATCGACTGGCGTGAAGGCCGCGATATCTGGTACCACGAAGCAATCAAATCGGTAGGTGACCAATGCCCACCCGAGCCGATGGATGCCGAAGACCCGCTGTTCATCCTCTACACCTCCGGCAGCACTGGCAAACCCAAGGGCGTGCTGCACACCACCGCGGGTTACCTGCTGCAAGCGGCGCTGACCTTCAAGACCGTGTTCGATTACCGCGAGGGCGAGGTGTTCTGGTGCACTGCCGATGTTGGCTGGGTGACCGGTCACAGCTATATCGTCTACGGGCCGCTGGCCAACGGCGCGATCACCCTGATGTTCGAAGGCGTGCCCAACTACCCGGATACCTCGCGCTTCTGGCAGGTGGTCGACAAGCACCAGGTAAACATCTTCTACACCGCGCCCACCGCCCTGCGTGCGCTGATGCGTGAAGGCCCGGGCCCGCTGGCGAGCACCTCACGCAAGAGCCTGCGCCTGCTCGGCAGCGTTGGCGAGCCGATCAACCCGGAAGCCTGGGAATGGTATTTCGAGGCCGTGGGCGAAAAACGCTGCCCCATCGTCGATACCTGGTGGCAGACCGAAACTGGCGGCATCATGATCAGCCCACTGGTCGGCACCCGGCGGGTCAAACCCGGCTGCGCCACCCAACCGATGTTCGGCGTGCAGCCGGTGTTACTGGACGACAAGGGCAAGCTGATTGAAGGCCCCGGCAGCGGCATGCTGGCGATCAAGGCCAGCTGGCCCGGACAGATCCGCAGCGTGTACGGCGACCCGCAACGAATGATCGATACCTACTTCAAGCCACTGCCGGGTTACTACTTCACCGGCGACGGCGCGCGCCGCGACGAGGACGGTGACCTGTGGATAACCGGACGGATCGATGACGTGATCAACGTCTCCGGCCACCGCATCGGCACCGCCGAAGTCGAAAGCGCCCTGGTGCTGCACGACAGCATCGCCGAAGCGGCCGTTGTCGGGTACCCTCACGATCTCAAGGGGCAAGGCATCTATGCCTTTGTCACGCCCATGAACGGGGTGACCCCGGACGACAGGCTCAAGCAGGAATTACTGGCCCTGGTCAGCAAGGAGATCGGCAGTTTTGCCAAACCCGAGCTGATCCAGTGGGCGCCGGCGCTGCCCAAGACCCGCTCAGGCAAGATCATGCGGCGCATTCTGCGCAAGATCGCCTGCAACGAGCTCGACAGCCTCGGCGATACCTCGACCCTGGCCGATCCGAGCGTGGTCCAGGGCTTGATCGACAAACGCCTGAACACTTAAGCGGCAGCGCTGTTTGGCTGCCTTGCAGACAAGGTAACCATGGAAGCGATTCGCCGCCGTATCGAAACCCAGGTGATGAGCCTGACCGGCTTGTCCCTGGGGCAACTTGACCTGGAAAACCCCAAGGGTGACCCTGGGCTGTTCGGCCCGGGCAGCATCAGCTGGCGCGTGCATGGCGACTTCCCCAGCATGCTGATCGGCGGCATCAGTGCCCTGCTCCTGCAACTGCTGCACCCGCTGGCGCTGGCCGGCGTGTGGGATCACTCCAACTTTCGCCAGGACCTGCTCGGCCGCCTGCGCCGCACCAGCCAGTTCATCTCCGGCACCACCTTCGGCTCGACTCAAGATGCCAACTGGCTGATCGAAAAAGTACGCACCATTCACTTGCAGGTGGTCGGTAGCGCCGCCGATGGCCGGCCTTATGCTGCCAGCGATCCAGACTTGCTGACCTGGGTGCATGTGGCCGAGGTCAGCAGCTTCCTGGCAGCACACATGCGCTACCGCAACCCGCACCTGCCGATCGCCGATCAGGATGCCTACTACGCCGAGATCGCCCTGATCGCCGAACGCCTGGGCGCCCGCAACGTACCGCGTTCGCGCCAGCAGATTGCCGACTACCTGCAGGCCATGCGCCCCCAACTTATCTGCGACACCCGCAGCCATGAGGTAGTACAGGTGCTGCTCGACGCGCCGGCGCCCAGCCGCCTGGCCCAACCGGTAGGCGCCTTGATGCTGCGAGCCGGAATTGACTTGCTGCCCGAATGGGCCAGCACCATGCTCGAGCTGAGCCAGAACCCGCTGCAGCGCCGGCTGATCCGCCTGGGCATCAACAGCACCGCACCGGTCCTGCGCTGGGCCATGCGCGATGGCTCGGCCCATCGTGCACGGCGACGCATGGGTATCGCCTGAGCAGTGCGCCAATAGCCCTCGCCCGGCCATCTATGCCACCATGCGGGTCTAGCCAGGCCCTGGGACCTGAACCGTTCTGACGCCAAATCCAATAAGAATGAGGAGCCGCGCCATGCAAGATGTCGTAATCGTTGCCGCCACCCGGACCGCCGTGGGTAGCTACCAAGGGGCATTGGCCAACATTCCCGCCGTCGACCTTGGCGCCGCGGTGATCCGCCAGCTGCTGACCCAGACCGGCATCGATGCCGAACTGGTCGACGAAGTCATTCTCGGCCAGGTGCTCACCGCCGGCGCAGGGCAGAACCCGGCGCGCCAGGCCGCGATCAAGGCCGGCCTGCCCCATGCCGTCCCTGCCATGACCCTGAACAAGGTCTGCGGTTCGGGCCTCAAGGCCCTGCACCTGGCGACCCAGGCGATTCGCTGCGGCGACGCCGAGGTGATCATCGCCGGCGGCCAGGAAAACATGAGCCTGGCCAACTACGTCATGCCCGGTGCCCGCACCGGCCTGCGCATGGGTCACAGCACCCTGATCGACAGCATGATCAGCGATGGCTTGTGGGATGCGTTCAACGACTATCACATGGGCATCACCGCCGAGAACCTGGTGGAAAAGTACGGCATCAGCCGTGAAGAACAGGACGCCTTCGCCGCCGCTTCGCAGCAAAAGGCGGTGGCTGCCATCGAAGCCCGGCGTTTCGTCGACGAAATCACCCCGATCCTGATCCCCCAGCGTAAAGGCGAGCCGGTTGCCTTCGCTACCGACGAACAACCACGCGCCGGCACTACTGCCGATTCGCTGGGCAAGCTCAAGCCGGCGTTCAAGAAGGACGGCACGGTAACAGCCGGCAACGCCTCGTCGCTCAACGACGGTGCGGCAGCAGTACTATTGATGAGCGCGGCCAAGGCGCAGCAGCTGGGCCTGCCGATCCTGGCGCGCATCAAGGCTTACGCCAACGCCGGGGTCGATCCGGCGATCATGGGTATCGGCCCGGTCAGCGCCACCCGCCGCTGCCTGGAAAAAGCCGGTTGGCAGCTGAGCGAGCTTGATCTGATCGAAGCCAACGAAGCGTTCGCCGCCCAGGCCCTGTCGGTGGGCAAGGAGCTGGGCTGGGACGCCAGCAAGGTCAACGTCAACGGCGGTGCCATCGCTCTGGGCCATCCGATCGGCGCCTCGGGTTGCCGGGTGCTGGTGACCTTGCTGCATGAAATGATCAAGCGTGATGTCAGCAAGGGCTTGGCTACCCTGTGCATCGGCGGCGGTCAGGGCGTGGCCCTGGCGATCGAACGCTGATCACCGCGGGAGGGGCTGCAACGGCCCCTCCCCTGGCTTGAACTGATAAACTGCACGTCCGCAAACCAAGGCCACGTGCATGTCCCTCTTGAATCAGGCGCTGCGCGCCGCCCTCGACGCCCGCCAGGGCCTTCTCGCCGAACTGCATGCCCAGGGCACCGACTGCTATCGCCTGTTCCATGGCAGCCAGGAGGGCGCCAGCGGCCTGACCATCGACCGCTACGGCCCGCAGCTGCTGGTGCAGAGTTTCCACCAGACCCTCGAGACCAGCGCCTTGCTGGAGCTGCACGCGGCAGTGCAAACGCACCTGGGCCAGGACCTGCTGCTGGTCTACAACGACCGCTCCCAGGGCAACAGCCGCATCGACCGCCGCGATCCGGTGTATCAGGCCAGCGAAGCCGCGCTGGCCGATCATGTCGGTCACGAATGGGGTCTGAACTACCGGGTGCGTGGCCGCCATGCCGGGCAGGACCCGCTGCTGTTCCTCGACCTGCGCAACGCCCGTGGCTGGGTCAAGCAACACAGTGCCGGCAAAAGCGTGCTGAACCTGTTCGCCTATACTTGCGGCGTCGGCCTCAGCGCCGCAGCGGGTGGTGCCCGCGAGGTGTGCAACCTGGACTTTGCCGAAGGCAACCTGGCCGTGGGCAAGGAGAACGGCGCGCTCAACCCGCAACTGCTGCCGATGGGTTTTATCCAGTCCGATTACTTCCCGGCGATCCGTCAATTTGCCGGCCTGCCGGTCAGCCAGCGCCGCGGCCACAAGCTGCCGCCGTATCCGCGCCTGAAGCAGCGCCAGTTCGACCTGGTGTTCCTCGACCCGCCAGCCTGGGCCAAGAGCGCCTTCGGCACCGTCGACCTGCTGCGCGACTACCAGAGCCTGCTCAAGCCGGCCCTGTTGAGCACCGCCGACGATGGCGTGCTGATCTGCTGTAACAACCTGGCAAAGGTCAATCTCGACGACTGGCGCGAGCAGGTGCTGCGCTGCGCCGACAAGGCCGGGCGCCCGGTACGCGACTGGCAGGTGCTCAAACCCGACGGCGACTTTCCGTCGCAGGATGGGCAGCCTCCACTGAAGACCTTGATTCTTCAGCTCTGAAACAAATATCCGTTAATTTTCGGGGTAGCTTCGGAACCGTTTTTACGTGCCATACTCCAACCACCTCCGTTCGAGACAGACGACGCCACACATGCCCAAAGGATTGAAACGCGCCCTCGGCGCCATGCTGGCCGCAGTGGCCTTGTACAGCCTGCTAGGCTTTCTGATTCTCCCAGGGGTTGCCCTGCGTATCGCCAATCAGCAACTGGCCAATTACGCCACGGTGCCGGCGCACCTGCAGCGGATCGAACTCAACCCGTTCAGCTTCGAACTGACCCTGTGGGGCCTGCAGATCGGCGAGCCGGGCAAGGAGCAGGTCGGCTTCGAACGCCTGTACGCCAACCTGCAGCTCGACAGCCTGTGGAGCGGTGCCCTGCACCTGGACGGGGTCGAACTGGACAAGGCGCGGACCGAGCTGCTGTTCGCCAAGGACGGCAGCCTCAACCTCACTCAGTTGTTCAAGCTGCCACCGAGCGAGCCCAAGCCTGAAGAGCCCGCCAGCGATCCGTTCCCGCTGCGCATCGGCAGCATCAAGCTCAGCGAAGGCTACCTGCACTTCCAGGACCTGCGCCCGAGCGAGCCGATCGAGTTCCTCTACGACTCGATGAACCTGGAGCTGAAGAACCTCAGCACCCTGCCCGACGACAGCGCCGACATGACCCTGGTCGCAGTAGGCCCCGGTGGCGGCCGCATCGACTGGAGCGGTACGTTCAGCGTGGTACCCCTCGCCTCCGAAGGCACCTTGAAAGTCACCGACGGCAAGATGAAGGCCTTCTGGCCCTATGTTCGCGATGCAGTGCCGCTGGTACTGGAAGACGGCGTGGTCAGCCTCGATACCCGCTACAAGCTGAACCTGTCCAAGGAAACCGAGCTGCTGCTGGACAACACCTCGGTGAGCATCGCGCCCTTTGCCATCAAGGCCCCGGATGGCCGTCCGCTGGCCCGCCTGGCGCGTCTGGATGTCAGTGAAACCTCGATCGACCTGGCCAAGCAACTGGTAACCGTCGGCAAGATCCGCAGCGACAAGCTCGAAACCTGGGCAGCAGTGGAGTCCGACGGCCAGCTCGACTGGCAGAAATTGTTCGCCAGCCAGCCGGCCAAGGCCACGCCAAAAGAGAAAGCCGAACCTGCCGCCGCCGAGCCGGATACCAAGGAGAAAGCCGCCGCCGAAGCGCCGAGCAAGCCATGGCAGGTGCTGCTCAAGGACGTGCAACTGCGCAATTACCAGGTGCACCTGGCCGATCGCTCGCAGAAAGAGCCAGTGGCCCTGGATGTCGGCCCGCTGAACCTCGACCTGCAGAATTTCGACAGCCTCAACCAGTCGCCCTTCACCCTCAAGCTCGATACCGGCGTGGGTAAACAAGGCAAGCTGCAGGCCGCCGGTGAAGTAAACCTGGCGCCCGTTACCGCCAAGCTCAAGGTCAATACCCAGGACATCGACCTGCGCGTCGCCCAGGCCTATATCAGCCCGTACATCCGCCTGGAACTACGCAGCGGCATGCTCGGCAGCGACCTCAACGTCGACCTCAAGAGCATCGAGCCGCTGGCCTTCAGCATCGATGGCAAGGCCCAGGTCAACCAGTTGCACACCCTGGACACCATCAAGGACCGTGACTTCGTCAAATGGCAGCAGCTGAACCTCGACGCCTTGTCGTACCGCCACGGTGACGCCCTGACCATTGGCAAGGTGACCCTCAAGCAACCCTATGCGCGCTTCATGATCAACGAGGACCGCACCACCAACGTCGATGACCTGCTGATCCCGCAACCGGCCACCGCGCAATCCAGGGCGCCCAGCAAAGCCAAGGCCCCGGCCGAGAAGCCACTGGGTATCCGCATCGGTGCAATCGACATCAACGACGGTTCGGCCAACTTTGCCGACTTCAGCCTGACGCCGAACTTCGCTACTGCCATCCAGCAGCTCAACGGCCAGATCGGCACCATCGACAATCGTCAGCCGAAACCTGCCAAGGTCGACATCAAGGGCAAGGTCGATCGCTATGCACCCGTGACCATCAAAGGCTCGCTGAACCCCTTCGACCCGATGGCCGCGCTGGACATCGCGACCAGCTTCAAACGCGTCGAGCTGACCACCCTGACCCCTTATTCAGGCAAGTTTGCAGGTTTCCGCATCCGCAAGGGCCGGCTCAACATCGACCTGCATTACGTGATCACCCAGGGCAAGCTCAAGGCCGAGAACAAAGTGGTGGTCGAGCAGCTGCAATTGGGGGAGAAGGTCGACAGCCCGGATGCGGTGGACCTGCCGATTCGCCTGGCAGTCGCCCTGCTCAAGGATACCGACGGCAAGATTTCCATTGAGCTGCCAGTGACCGGCGACCTCAACGACCCGCAGTTCAGCGTCATGCCGATCGTCTGGCAGACCCTGCGCAACCTGGTGCTGCGTGCGGCCCAGGCGCCCTTCAAGTTCATTGGCGGGCTGGTCAGCGGCGGCGACTCCCAGGACCTGGGTAACGTGGCCTTCGCCGCCGGCTCCAGTGACCTGGGCCCGGATGCGCAAAGCGCTCTGGACAAGCTGGCGACGGCGCTCAAGGAACGCCCGGCCCTGCGCCTGGAGATCGAAGGCACCAGCGCCCAGAGCAGCGATGGGCCGCTGATTGCCCAGCAGCGCCTGGAGCGTGAGTACCAGAGCACCTACTACAAGATCCTCCAGCGCCGCGGTGACAAGGTGCCAGCACAGGCCTCCGACCTGAAGGTCCCGGATGGCGACAAGCCGGCCATGCTCGAAGGCATCTACCGTACCCGGATGAAGAAACAGCCACCGACGGAATGGGAACAGCTGGACCGCGAGCAGCGCACTACCCAGTTGCGCGATGCAGTGCTCAAGTCCTGGGGCGAAAGCGCCCTGCTGCTGCGCCAGTTGGGTCAGGCCAGGGCCAGCAGTATCAAGGACTACCTGGTGGACAAAGGCCAGTTGGCTGATGACCGGGTGTATTTCGTCGATGCCAGCCTGGGCCAGGCTGAGGCGGATGGGCGGGTGATCTCGCCACTGCATCTGGACGCGGAGTGAAGTAGGCCCTTATCGCCGGGCAAGCCCGTTCCCACAAACCGCCCCCAAAAAGAAGCCCCGGCAACCAGTGCCGGGGCTTTGAGTGACCAAGTCCTTTTGGTCGTTCGCATGAACCTGAAAGGTCAGCGAGTCGGAACAAACTATTAATTGGTTTTCAGGCCATCAGCCGAGACGGCTTGAACGCCTTTGATCTTCTTGGCGATAGCGACCGCCATGTCTTTCTGCGAATCCGTCACGGCAACATCGGAAGACAGGGAGACCACGCCTTTGTTGGTTTCGACCTTGATGTCGGTGCCTGGGATGCCTTTCTCGGTCATCAGGTCAGCTTTGACCTTGGTGGTGATCCAGGTGTCGGAGGTCGCTTCTTTTGCTTTGGTAACTTCACCAGCAGCAACGGTCAGCGGAGCCTGGGAAGGCTGTTGGGCAAATGCCGCGTTAGCCATGGTCAGGGTCAGGGCGGTGGCAGTAGCGGCAGCAATAGCGAACTTCTTCATACGAGACACTCCTGTTTTTCGAAAAGTCTGCGCCGTCAGTCCTGGCAGCAGGGGTATGAATACTGTTGCAGGGCCTGTGCCAGCTTTTGCTATTAATTTTTCCCTTATAAATCAGATACTTGTACAAACAGGCAAACACCTGAATCGTGCATTTTGCAAGCAGTGACAAAATCCTGCATGCAAGATGCAAGTCCGCAAGACATTGTGCGCAGGCACAAAAAAAGGACCCCGAGGGGTCCTTCTTCTTAAGCTGCGTGCTTAGACGCCGGATGCCTTGGCAGCGGCAACGTCCTTGATCGACAGCTTGATACGGCCGCGGTTGTCCACGTCCAGTACCAGTACTTCAACTTCCTGACCTTCTTTGAGGATGTCGGTCACTTTCTCGACGCGAGCATCGCTCAGCATGGAGATGTGAACCAGACCGTCCTTGCCAGGCAGGATGTTGACGAAGGCACCGAAGTCGACAATGCGCTCGACCTTACCGACGTAGATCTTGCCGATCTCGGCCTCGGCAGTGATGCTCAGAACGCGCTGACGAGCAGCTTCAGCGGCGTCTTTGGTCTCACCGAAGATCTTGATCGAACCGTCATCTTCGATGTCGATCGAAGCCTTGGTTTCTTCGCAGATGGCACGGATGGTCGCGCCGCCTTTACCGATGACGTCACGGATCTTGTCGGTGTCGATCTTCATGGCGATCATGGTCGGAGCGTTTTCCGACAGTTCGCTACGGGACTGACCAATGATCTGGTTCATCTGGCCGAGGATGTTCAGACGCGCTTCCAGGGCTTGGCCCAGGGCGATTTCCATGATCTCTTCGGTGATACCGTTGATCTTGATGTCCATCTGCAGCGCGGTAACACCCTTGGCGGTACCGGCTACCTTGAAGTCCATGTCGCCCAGGTGGTCTTCGTCACCGAGGATGTCGGTCAGAATGGCGAATTTCTCACCTTCTTTAACCAGACCCATGGCGATACCGGCAACCGGCGCCTTCATCGGTACACCGGCGTCCATCAGTGCCAGGGAAGCACCACAGACCGAAGCCATGGAGCTGGAACCGTTGGATTCGGTGATTTCCGATACGACGCGGATGGTGTACGGGAACACGTCAGCGGCAGGCAGCATGGCCTGAACCGAACGGCGGGCCAGACGGCCGTGACCGATTTCGCGACGGCCAGCACCGCCCATGCGGCCACACTCGCCCACCGAGAACGGCGGGAAGTTGTAGTGCAGCATGAAGGGGTCTTTCTTCTCGCCTTCGAGGGTGTCCAGCAGCTGGGCATCACGGGCAGTACCCAGGGTTGCAACGACCAGGGCCTGGGTTTCGCCACGGGTGAACAGCGCCGAACCGTGGGTCTTCGGCAGCACGCCGACTTCGATGTTCAGCGGACGTACGGTCTTGGTGTCGCGGCCGTCGATACGTGGCTTGCCGTTGACGATGTTTTCGCGAACGGTGCGGTATTCGATTTCGCCGAAGATTTCTTTGACTTCGGAAGCCGAAGGTTGACCTTCTTCACCGGAGAACTTGGCGATCACTTGCTCGCGCAGTTCGCCCAGGCGAGCGTAACGGTCAGCCTTGACGGTGATGGTGTAGGCGTCGGAAACCGCAGCACCGAACTCGCCACGGATGGCGCTCAGCAGTGGGGTGTTCTCGGCCTTGGCAGTCCAGTCCCAAGTCGGCTTGGCAGCTTCGGCGGCCAGCTCTTTGACAGCCTGGATCACGGCCTGGAATTCGTCGTGAGCGAACAGTACGGCGCCCAGCATCTGGTCTTCGGTCAGCTCTTTGGCTTCCGATTCAACCATCAGTACGGCGTCGGAGGTACCGGCAACGACCATGTCCAGGCTCGAGGCAGCCAGTTGCTCGTAGGTCGGGTTCAGCAGGTAGCCGGTGCTTTCGTGGAAAGCTACGCGGGCGGCGCCGATCGGGCCTTCGAACGGAATGCCGGAGATGGCCAGGGCAGCCGAGGTACCGATCATCGCAGCGATGTCCGGATCGGTCTTCTTGCTGGTGGAAACGACGGTGCAGACAACCTGCACTTCGTTCATGAAGCCTTCAGGGAACAGCGGACGGATCGGACGGTCGATCAGTCGCGAGGTCAGGGTTTCTTTCTCGGAAGGACGGCCTTCACGCTTGAAGAAACCACCAGGGATCTTGCCGGCGGCGTAGGTCTTTTCCTGATAGTGAACGGACAGGGGGAAGAAGCCTTTGCCTGGATCGGCCTGTTTGGCACCGACCACGGTCACCAGTACGGTGACATCGTTGTCGACGGTGACCAATACGGCGCCGGACGCTTGACGAGCAATACGGCCCGTCTCGAGGGTAACGGTCGATTGACCGAATTGGAATTTCTTGATTACCGGGTTCACGGTTTCCTACCTTTTTCAGTGGCTCTGGGGGAACTGGTTCTTGCGAATTCTTGGGCAGAACAGGGAATCGGCCCTGTTGGCAGTCCAGATAAAACTAGAGGTTGGAAGCCTGCCCTGCCCTTGCGGTAAACCGCTCAGGCGAGACAGACAGCCAACCTCATAGATACGCAAGGCGTGCTCACCAGCACGGGGGCCAAAGGCTCCGCCTGGTGACTGCAGCACGCCGTGCACACCACTGGCCAGGCCGCTATTAGCGACGCAGACCCAGACGACCGATCAGGGCGCTGTAACGAGTGGTGTCCTTGCCTTTCAGGTAGTCCAGCAGCTTGCGACGCTGGTTAACCATGCGGATCAGACCACGACGGGAGTGGTGGTCTTTGCCGTTGGCCTTGAAGTGGCCTTGCAGCTTGTTGATGTTGGCGGTCAGCAGTGCAACTTGCACTTCTGGGCTACCGGTGTCACCGGCGGCTTGCTGGTATTCGCCAACGATCTTTGCTTTTTCTTCAACGCTGAGTGCCATCTGGCTTCTCCAAATCAAGGGAAACCGAACAAACGGTTTCCAATAGGCCAGGGACTGCTCCCTGTATTCATAAAGTGAGGCGTGACCGTGCCTATTAACAGCCATCCTCTTTACCACCAGTACCAGGCCTGAACCTGACACTGAAGGTTTCGATCATTCTGACCGAATCAAGCGACGCGGCGCGATGCGCCCGTCTTCGCTCACTTCACCGATACCGATGAAGCGACCATTGTGATCCTGTACCCGGACCATGCCGAACTTCGGCGCGTCGGGGGCTCTGACCGGCTGACCATTCAGCCAGTAGAACGCACTGTGCTCGGAGAACTGCAACAGTGGCCAGTCCTGCAGACCGCTGTCCGATGGCATCAGGAAGCGATCGACCGCTTCGTTGCCACCTTCGGCGTGGACCGCTTCGAGTTCTTCGAGGGTCACGGTCTGGGCCAGCTCGAAGGGACCGGCGTGTGTGCGACGCAGTTGGGCGACATAGGCCCCGCAACCAAGCACCTCGCCGATGTCCTCGACCAGGGTGCGGATGTAGGTGCCTTTGCTGCAGCCGACCGACAGCCGGACACGGGTGCCTTCGCACTCGAGCAATTCCAAGCGGTTAATAGTAACAGAACGCGCCTCGCGCTCCACTACTTCACCTGCACGGGCCAGCTTGTACAGCGGCTGGCCGTCACGCTTGAGGGCCGAGTACATCGGCGGTATCTGACTGATTTGACCACGAAATTGTGGCAAAACCGCTTCGATATCGGCGCGACCAACGGTCACGTCACGGGTTTTCAGCACCTCACCTTCGGCATCGCCGGTGGTGGTGGTCTGCCCCAGTTGCATGACCGTCTCGTAGCCCTTGTCGGAATCGAGCAGGTACTGCGAGAACTTGGTCGCCTCACCGAAGCACAGTGGCAGCACGCCACTGGCCAGTGGATCGAGGCTACCGGTGTGCCCGGCCTTTTCGGCGTTGAGCAGCCAGCGGACCTTCTGCAAGGCAGCGTTGGAAGTGAACCCCAACGGCTTGTCGAGCAGGATGATGCCGCTGACGTTACGACGGATACGCTTGACCTGAGCCACCGCTTACTCCTTGGTGTCCAGGGGCGTGTCGGAAGCCTGGTGCAGCTTGTCTTCGGCGACGGCGCGTTCGATCAGGGCCGACAGGTGGGCACCGCGACTGATGCTCTCGTCATAGTGGAAATGCAGTTGCGGCACGCTGCGCAGTTGCATTTCCTTGCCCAGGTGCACGCGCAGGAAACTGGCCGCGCCGTTGAGCACCTTGAGGGTCTGCTTGATGTCTTCCGCGCCTTCCTGGCCCATGGAGGTGATGAACACCTTGGCATGGCCGACATCGCGGCTGACATCCACAGCGGTAATGGTGACCACGCCGACACGCGGGTCTTTGACTTCACGACGGATCAACTGAGCCAGCTCGCGCTGAATCTGATCGCCAATGCGTTGGGTACGGCTATATTCTTTTGCCATTTTTGCTACCTGTAACTAAAGCGGCAAACGCCCGGCCAGGCTAGAGCCGGACCGGGCGTTGCGTTCAGAGCCGCCAAGCGACGCCCTGGGGCGGACAATTGGCGGTTCCCATGCTCGCGGCTTAGAGCGTACGAGCCACTTGGACTTTCTCGAAGACTTCGATCTTGTCGCCGACCTTGACGTCGTTGTAGCTCTTGACGCCGATACCGCATTCCATGCCGGCACGTACTTCGGACGCATCGTCCTTGAAGCGACGCAGCGATTCCAGCTCGCCTTCGAAGATCACCACGTCCTCGCGCAGTACGCGGATCGGACGGTTGCGGTAGACCACACCCTCGACGACCATGCAGCCGGCGATGGCGCCGAACTTCGGCGAACGGAACACGTCACGCACTTCGGCGATACCCAGGATGTTCTCGCGAACATCGCTGCCGAGCATACCGGTCAGGGCTTTCTTGACGTCTTCAATGATGTCGTAGATCACGTTGTAGTAACGCATATCCAGACCTTCCTGCTCGACGATCTTGCGCGCGCCGGCATCGGCACGCACGTTGAAGCCGAACAGTACTGCATTGGAAGCCAGGGCCAGGTTGGCATCGCTCTCGGTGATACCACCGACGCCGCCGCCAATCACGCGAACCTGTACTTCGTCGTTGCCCAGGCCGCTCAGGGAGCCCTGCAGGGCCTCGAGAGAACCACGAACATCGGACTTGAGCACGATGTTGAGGGTCTTCTTCTCTTCCTGGCCCATGTTCTCGAAGATGTTCTCGAGTTTGCCAGCGTGAGCGCGAGCCAGTTTGACCTCGCGGAACTTGCCTTGACGGAACAGGGCAACTTCACGGGCTTTCTTCTCGTCAGCCACTACCGACAGCTCGTCACCGGCGTCCGGAGTGCCATCCAGGCCGAGAATCTCGACCGGGATCGACGGGCCGGCTTCCTTAACAGGCTTGCCGTTTTCGTCGAGCATGGCCCGTACACGGCCATAGTTCGAACCGCACAGAACCATGTCGCCCTGACGCAGGGTACCGTCCTGAACCAGCACGGTAGCCACCGGGCCACGGCCCTTGTCCAGGCGCGACTCGACCACTACACCACGACCCGGGGCCGATGGAGTGGCCTTGAGCTCGAGGATCTCGGCTTGCAGCAGAACGGCTTCGAGCAGTTCGTCGACACCGGTACCCATCTTCGCCGACACCTTGACGAACGGCGTGTCGCCACCCCAGTCCTCGGAAGTGACGCCTTCGACGGACAGCTCGTTACGGATACGATCGAGGTCAGCACCTGGCTTGTCGATCTTGTTCACCGCCACGACCAGCGGAACACCGGCAGCCTTGGCGTGCTGGACCGCTTCGCGGGTTTGCGGCATCACGCCGTCGTCCGCTGCAACCACCAGGATCACGATGTCGGTCGCCTTGGCACCACGGGCACGCATGGCGGTAAACGCGGCGTGACCCGGGGTGTCGAGGAAGGTGACCATGCCGCGGTCGGTTTCCACGTGGTACGCACCGATGTGCTGGGTAATACCACCGGCTTCGCCAGCAGCAACCTTGGCACGACGGATGTAGTCGAGCAGCGAGGTCTTACCGTGGTCAACGTGGCCCATTACGGTCACGACTGGTGCACGGGAGAAGGTCTCGCCTTCGAACTTCAACGACTCAGCCAGGGAATCTTCCAGGGCGGTGTCGCTGACCAGGGTGACCTTGTGGCCCAGCTCTTCGGCGATCAGCTGAGCTGTCTCCTGGTCGAGCACCTGGTTGATGGTCACCGGAGTGCCCAGTTTGAACATGAACTTGACCACTTCAGCGCCCTTGACGGACATCTGGTTGGCCAGGTCGGAAACCGTGATGGTCTCGCCGATCTGCACGTCGCGGACAACCGGACCGGTCGGGTTCTGGAAGCCATGGGCGTTGCGCTTCTTCGGCTTGCCCTTGCCACGGCCACCACGACGGAAGCCATCGCTTTCTTCGTCGGTGGTACGCGGAGCGGCACGCGGGGTAGGCGCCTTTTCCTTTTCCTTGACCTTGACCGAAACGCGCGGCGCTTCGTTGCGGCGCTCGCCGCCACGACGCTCGTCGTCACGCGACTTGTCGCTGCGACGCACGTCGTCTTTCTTGCGGTCGGCAACCGGTGCCGGAGCGGCGTCCGCGGCGGCCTGGATCACTGGCGCTGCAGCCGGAGCCGGAGCGGCAGCAGCCGGCGCGGCAGACGCAGCGGCTGGCTGACGACGGGCTTCTTCCTCGGCACGCTGACGTGCTTCGCCATCGGCTTTTTCACGGGCAGCGTTTTCCGCTGCACGGCGCTCTTCCAGCTCGCGCTTCTGCTCGGCCTGGATTTCTTCCGGGCTGCGCTGAACGAATACTTTCTTCTTGCGTACTTCTACGCTGATGCTCTTGCTACCGGCGACACGCAGGGTGCTGGTGGTTTTGCGCTGCAAGGTGATCTTGCGCGGCTCTTCCACTTTTGCCTTGTGGCTGCTCTTCAAATGAGCCAGCAATGCCTGCTTCTCATTGTCGGTCACTACCTGACCGGCGTCGGTGTGCGGCAGACCTGCCTCACGCATCTGCTGCAGCAGGCGCTCTACCGGTGCAGCGACCTCTTGGGCCAATTCTTTCACCGTGACTTGCGTCATGCACTTCTCTCCTCAGGCCGCGCCTAATTACTCGAACCAGTGGGCTCGGGCGGCCATGATCAACTTGCCGGCACGCTCTTGGTCGATGCCGTCGATGTCGAGCAGGTCATCAATCGACTGCTCGGCCAGGTCTTCGCGGGTAACTACGCCGCGCACCGCCAGTTCCATCGCCAAATCCTTGTCCATACCCTCAAGCGAGAGCAGGTCTTCGGCCGGATGGGCGTCTGCCAGCTTTTCCTCAGTAGCGATGGCTTTGGTCAACAGGCGATCCTTGGCGCGAGCACGAAGCTCGTTGACGATGTCTTCGTCAAAGCCGTCGATGTTGAGCATTTCTTCCAGCGGTACGTAGGCAATCTCTTCCAGGCTGGTGAAGCCTTCATCGACCAGCACCTGTGCCAGTTCTTCGTCGACTTCCAGCTCGTCGATGAAGTTGCGCAGGATGTCACCGGTTTCAGCTTGCTGCTTGGCCTGGATGTCCGATTCGGTCATCACGTTCAGGGTCCAGCCGGTCAACTGACTGGCCAGGCGCACGTTCTGGCCACCACGGCCAATCGCCTGGGCCAGGTTGTCGGCACCCACGGCGATGTCCATGGCGTGGGCGTCTTCATCGACGATGATCGCCGCGACTTCAGCCGGCGACATGGCGTTGATGACGAACTGTGCAGGGTTGTCGTCCCAGAGGACGATATCCACGCGCTCGCCACCCAGTTCGCCGGACACTGCCTGGACACGCGAACCGCGCATGCCGATACAGGCACCTTGCGGGTCAATGCGTTTGTCTTTGGAGCGTACGGCGATCTTGGCGCGCGAACCCGGATCACGGGACGCGGCCATGACTTCGATCAGGCCCTCGGCGATTTCCGGCACTTCGATGCGGAACAGCTCGATCAGCATCTGTGGCGCGGTACGCGACAGGATCAACTGCGGGCCGCGGTTCTCGGTGCGGATTTCCTTGAGCAGTGCACGCAGGCGCACACCGACACGGAAAGTCTCGCGGGAGATGATGTCTTCACGGGCCAGCAACGCTTCGGCGTTGTTGCCCAGGTCAACGATGACGTTGTCACGGGTGACCTTCTTGACGGTACCGGAGATGATCTCGCCCAGACGCTCGCGGTAGGCATCTACCACTTGAGCGCGCTCGGCTTCACGGACCTTCTGGACGATGACTTGCTTGGCGGTCTGGGCGGCAATACGGCCGAACTCGATCGACTCGATCTTCTCTTCGATCACGTCACCGACTTTAGCTTCAGGATGGGTGTCCTGAATCTTCGCTGGCCACACTTCGATCGCCGGATCGTCCAGATCCTTTTCTTCGACGACAGTCCAGCGACGGAAGGTTTCGTAGCTACCGGTGTGGCGGTTGATTTCCACACGCAGGTCGACTTCGTCGTCAAAACGTTTTTTGGTTGCAGTGGCCAGAGCCACTTCCAGCGCTTCAAAAATTACGCCGGCCGGTACGCCCTTTTCGTTCGATACCGACTCAACAACCAGCAGTACTTCTTTGCTCATCGTACGCCTCGCCTTTCGCAAGCCATTGGATCCGCGCGGTCCGCGGGATCCGGCACGTCTCAGTCAAAACTGGGAATAATGTTGGCCTTGTCGATCGAATCGATCGGCAACAGGAATTCGTTGTTGTCTACCTGGACCACAACATCCTGCTCCTCCACGCCACGGAGAAGGCCCTGAAAGTTACGACGACCTTCAAAGGGCGTACGCAGCTTGATCTTCACTTGTTCGCCGGCATGCGAAGCAAACTGTTCCAAGGTGAACAGCGGGCGATCCATGCCAGGAGAGGACACTTCAAGGGTATATTCGGAAGTGATCGGGTCTTCGACATCGAGGATCGCGCTGGCCTGGTGACTGACTTTTGCGCAGTCATCAACAAGCACGCCATCTTCTTTATCGATATAAATCCGCAGGACCGAATGTTTGCCTTGAGAGATGAATTCGATCCCCCAGCATTGATAGCCAAGAGCCTCGACCACCGGGGCCAACAAGGCCTGCAACTGTTCTAGCTTGCTCGACACCTGAACCCCCTCGTGCATGCTATGCAAATAAAAAATGGGCAAAGCGCCCATCCCTGATACGCCGTTGAATACCGGCGTTATGACTGTTCAGCCAAGAAAAAGCCCCTGCAAAAGGGGCTCCGCTGAAACTGGTTGCGGGGGCTGGATTTGAACCAACGACCTTCGGGTTATGAGCCCGACGAGCTACCAGACTGCTCCACCCCGCGACAAAGCTGGGGCGAAAGTATACGACCGAACCCCGACAGGGTCAATCTAACCTCCACCTACAAGAAAGCCCGCTGTAGCGGGCTGTCTTGTTTCAATTGGTACCGAGAAGGGGACTCGAACCCCTACACCCTATGGGCACAACCACCTCAAGGTTGCGTGTCTACCAATTCCACCACCTCGGCAATACTACTTTGAAACCCGTTACTTCTGCTCTTGAGCGGGAGGAACATCACCAGTGTTAGTGGCTTCGCTCTTCTGCTCCTGGAGCACCGGTACATCATCTGTTGCCGGCTTTTGCTGCTTCACTTCCAAGACCGCTGGATCTGGCAACCCTACTTGAGTCAGCTCTTGAGCTTTCTCCTTAGCAAAGTATCCTAACCCAAGAGCAGTTAAGAAGAAAGAGGCAGCTAGTATAGCAGTAAACTTACTCAGAAAGGTAGCAGAACCTTGGCTTCCGAACACAGTATTTGAAGCACCTGCGCCGAAAGATGCACCCGCTTCCGCACCTTTACCCTGTTGCAGCAACACCAGCACTACCAAACCCAGCGCGCCCAACAGATGCAAAACAACGATCACTGTTTCCAGCATTTTTCAGTTTCCTGCGGCGCGACAAATTGCACCGAATTCGTCTGCGTTCAGGGAAGCCCCACCAATCAGGCCCCCATCGATATCCGGCATGCCGAACAGTTCAGCCGCATTGGCCGCCTTCACGCTGCCGCCGTATAGAAGCCGCACACTCGCTGCGACTTCCGGGTTCTTTGCCGCCAGCTGCTCGCGAATGGCCTTATGCACATCCTGAGCCTGCTGTGGCGAGGCTGTCAGCCCTGTACCGATGGCCCATACAGGCTCATAGGCAATCACCGCACTGGCGAAGACTTCGACACCGAACGCTTCGATGACGCTGTCCAGCTGACGCCCGACAATCTCAAGCGTTTTACCCGCTTCGCGCTCTTCGAGGGTTTCCCCTACACAGAGCACCGGCTTCAAACCACAAGCCTGTGCCGCAGCGAACTTGCGATTGAGAACTTCGTCGTTCTCGCCAATGATCTGGCGGCGCTCGGAGTGCCCAATCAGTACCAGCTCGCAACCTGCCTCGGCCAGTTGACTCGGTGCAATTTCACCGGTCAGTGCGCCTTGCTCAGGCTGTACCGCAGAATTCTGAGCGCCGACGGCGATCGCCTTGCCTTGTACGCCATCAATTACCTGATTGATGTACAGGGCGGGGGGAAACACCGCGACCTCGACACCGCTCGGCAGGGCGAGATTACTCAAGCCCTTGATCAGCTCAGCGACGCTGGCGCGGGTACCGTGCATCTTCCAGTTACCAGCTACCATAGGGCGACGCATGCTGTACCTCGTCGGTCAAAGAGGGCGCAGATGTTACCCAACCCAATCACCTCTGGCAAGCGTATTTCAAACGCAAACTTCACTTACCAGTTTTGCCAGGGCTTCGGCGTGGCCGCGGACCTGATTTTCATCCTCGCCTTCGACCATTACCCGCACCAGAGGCTCTGTCCCGGACTTGCGCAGCAGCACACGGCCACGACCGGCCAGTGCCTCGGTAACCTTGGCACTGGCCTCCTGGACAGCCGGATGCTCCAGGGGGTCGACCTTGCTCGCACCGAAGCGCACATTGATCAGCACCTGCGGGCATTTGCGCAGGGCCTGACGGGCCTGGGCCAGGGTCTCTTCGCGGCGCTTGAGGGCCATCAGCACCTGCAGCGCGGCGATGATCGCATCACCAGTGGTGGTGTGGTTGCAGCACACCACGTGCCCGGAGTTCTCGCCACCGATCACCCAGTCGCGCCCCAGCAGCTCGGCCATCACGTAGCGGTCACCGACCTTGGCGCGCACGAACGGGATGTCGAGGTCCTTCAGGGCCAGTTCCAGCCCCAGGTTGCTCATCAGGGTACCCACCACCCCACCCTGCAGCTTGCCACGCTCGTGCAGGTCACGGGCGATGATGAACAGCAGTTCGTCGCCATCGACGATGGCACCGGTGTGATCGACCATCAGCACACGGTCGCCGTCGCCATCGAAGGCGATACCCAGGTCGGCATGACCAACCAGGACCGCCGCCTGCAGCGACTCGATGTGGGTCGAACCACAGTTTTCGTTGATGTTCAGACCATCGGGCTGTGCAGACAGCACGGTGACATCGGCACCCAGCTCGCGGAACACGCTTGGCGCGACCTTGTAGGTAGCACCGTGAGCGCAGTCGACCACCAGCTTGAGACCGGCAAAATCGGTGCTGCTCGGCACGCTGCTCTTGCAGAACTCGATGTAACGGCCAGCCGCGTCGTTGATACGCGACACCTTGCCCAGCTTGCTCGATTCGACCACGGTCATCGGCTGGTCGAGCAGTTCCTCGATCATCAGTTCGACTTCGTCCGGCAGCTTGGTGCCCTGGCCGGAGAAGAACTTGATGCCGTTGTCGTCATGCGGGTTGTGCGACGCACTGATGACAATGCCCGCTTCGGCGTGGAAGGTACGGGTCAGGTAGGCGATGGCCGGGGTCGGCATCGGCCCGAGCAGCATCACATCAGCGCCAGCCGCCGACAATCCGGCTTCCAGCGCCGACTCGAACATGTAGCCCGAAATTCGCGTGTCCTTACCGACCAGCACCCGGCAAGCGCCTTGCTTGCGAAAGGCCATACCCGCAGCCCAACCGAGCTTGAGCATGAAATCAGGGGTAATCGGAAACTCGCCGACACGGCCACGAATGCCATCGGTGCCAAAATATTTTCTGCTCATAGATGCTCCATCACTCTTATTCGGCGGCTTGCACCGCAGCAATCATCCGCACTACATCGGCGGTTTCGGCGACATCGTGAACGCGCAATATGCTCGCTCCCTTGGTCATCGCCAGCGCAGCCAGGGCCAGGCCGCCATAGAGCCGTTCTCCGACCGGGCGGCCCAGGGCCAGACCGATCATGCTCTTGCGAGAAACACCCACCAGCAAAGGACGCCCCAACCGATAGAGCGCCTCCATGTGCTTGAACAGGCTGAGGTTGTGTTCCAGGGTCTTGGCGAAGCCGAAACCCGGATCGAGGATGATCCGCCCGGCCTCGATGCCCACGGCCGCGCAGGCAGCCATTCGCTCTTCAAGATAGCTCGCCACCTCGGCGGTGACATCCTCGTAATGAGGATTATCCTGCATATCGCCCGGCTCGCCACGCATATGCATCAGGCACACCGGCAAACCGGTGGCTGCTGCGGCATCCAGGGCGCCATCACGACTGAGCGAGCGCACATCGTTGATCAGCCCGGCACCAAGCCTGGCCGACTCACGGATCACCGCTGGCGTAGAAGTATCGACCGAGATGATCACATCGAGTTCGCGACTGATCGCCTCGACGATCGGCGCAACGCGCTCCAGCTCTTCAAGCGCCGACACCGCGCGAGCGCCAGGGCGGGTGGACTCGCCACCGACATCGACCAGGGTCGCACCGGCAGCCACCATCGCCTCGGCGTGACGCAAGGCTGCGTCACGCTGGGTGAAGCGGCCGCCATCGGAGAAGGAATCGGGGGTGATATTGAGGATACCCATGACATGGGTACGGGACAAATCAAGAACCCGGTTGCCGCAAGGCAACCGGGTCGGGTACTGCTGTGAGGTCATATGTGCCCTTAGACTTGCGCCGCTGGACCGCCGATCGGCGACTCTGGGCGATCGCTCTGCGGAGCAGAGGTGCCTGGAGTGCCTGACCCACCTTCCCAATCACGCGGCTCGCGTGGCTCGCGACCAGCCATGATGTCGTCGATCTGATCGGCATCGATGGTCTCGTACTTCATCAGCGCATCGGCCATGGCGTCGAGCTTGTCGCGGTTCTCAGTGAGGATCTGCTTGGCCGTGGCATAGCACTGGTCAATGATGCTGCGCACTTCGGAGTCGATCAGCTTGGCGGTTTCACCGGAGACGCTGGCGTGCTGGGAACCGGCACTGCGGCCCAGAAACACTTCGCCTTCTTCTTCGGCATACATCAGCGGACCGAGTTTTTCCGACAGGCCCCATTTAGTGACCATGTTACGGGCGATCTGGCTGGCACGCATGATGTCGTTGGATGCACCGGTGGTGACGCCATCGAAGCCCAGGGTCATCTCTTCGGCGATACGGCCACCGTACAGCGAGCAGATCTGGCTGATCAGCGCGCGCTTGGACAGGCTGTAGCGGTCTTCCTCAGGCAGGAACATGGTGACACCCAGTGCCCGGCCCCGCGGAATGATCGATACCTTGTAGACCGGGTCATGCTCGGGCACGACGCGACCGACAATGGCGTGACCAGCCTCGTGATAAGCGGTGTTCTGCTTCTCTTTCTCGGACATGACCATGCTCTTGCGCTCGGCGCCCATCATGATCTTGTCTTTGGCCAGCTCGAACTCTTTCATCTCGACGACGCGCTTGCCACCACGGGCAGCGAACAACGACGCCTCGTTGACCAGGTTGGCCAGGTCCGCACCGGAGAAACCTGGAGTACCACGGGCAATGACCGCTGGATTGACGTTCTCGCCAATCGGCACCTTGCGCATATGCACTTTGAGGATCTGCTCACGGCCACGGATATCCGGCAGGCCAACCACCACCTGGCGGTCGAAACGGCCCGGACGCAGCAGCGCCGGGTCGAGTACGTCCGGACGGTTGGTCGCGGCGATGACGATGATGCCGTCGTTCATTTCGAAGCCGTCCATCTCCACCAGCAACTGGTTGAGGGTCTGCTCGCGTTCGTCGTGACCGCCGCCCATGCCGGCACCACGATGGCGGCCGACGGCGTCGATTTCGTCGATGAAGATGATGCACGGAGCATGCTTCTTGGCCTGCTCGAACATGTCGCGCACACGGCTGGCACCAACACCTACGAACATCTCGACAAAGTCGGAGCCGGAGATGGTGAAGAACGGCACCTTGGCTTCGCCGGCAATAGCCTTGGCTATCAGGGTCTTACCGGTACCTGGCGGGCCAACCATGAGCACGCCGCGAGGAATACGACCGCCCAGGCGCTGGAACTTGCCTGGGTCGCGCAGAAATTCGACCAGCTCGCCGACTTCTTCCTTGGCTTCGTCGCAACCAGCGACGTCGGCCAGGGTGGTTTTCACCTGGTCTTCGGAAAGCAGGCGCGCCTTGCTCTTGCCGAAGCTCATCGGCCCGCCCTTGCCACCGGCGCCGCCCTGCATCTGACGCATGAAGAACATGAATACGGCAATGATGACCAGGATCGGGAAGCTGGCGACCAGCAGTTGGGTCCAGATGCTCTGCTGCTCTGGCTGCTTGCCTTCGACCACGACGTGGTTGTCGACCAGGTCGCCGATCAGGCCGTTGTCCTGAATGGCCGGACGGATGGTCTTGAAGCTGTCGCCATCGGTACGTTTACCGGTAATGACGTAGCCGTCGACCGCAACGCGCTCGACCTTGCCATCCTTGACCTGCTGAATGAAGTCGGAATAGTTGAGGGTCTGCGGCTCATTCGGGCTGGAGAAGTTGTTCATCACCGTCACCAGGACAGCCGCGATGATCAACCACAGGATCAAGTTCTTTGCCATATCGTTCAATTAGCTACCCTCTGAAGCCGGCTGACGGCGCAGCCGTGCCTCGCATGATATTCACCGGCTTAACTTACTACATAACCTACACATCTGCAGGCGCCGTCTGTAACCCTTTGTGAAACCTAGACTACACGAAGTACATCCAGGTCAGGCAGGAGAGCCGATTGGAAAAAACTATCGGACACCCTGGAAGCCGCCGGCCTGACGCCCCTACTCGCCGCGGTAACCCCTCGCCAGCAAGTACTGTTCACGGGAGCGGTCCCGCGAAGAATCAGGTTTGAGCATCTGGACCTTGTCGAATTTCTGACGAGCGTCCTTGAGGTATACGTCAAACCCTTCGCCCTGGAAAATCTTGATCAGGAAATCACCACCCGGCTTGAGTACCCGGGTCGCCAGATCAAGGGCCAGCTCACAGAGAAACATGGCCTTGGGAATATCCACGGCAGGCGTACCACTCATATTGGGGGCCATATCGGAAATCACAAGGTCTACATGCGAATTACCCACCGCCTCAAGGATCTGTGCCAGCACTTCGTCCTGGGTAAAGTCGCCCTGGATGAAGGTAACGTCGGGAATACTGTCCATTTCCAGGATATCGGAAGCGATCAAGCGGCCCTGACCGCCGATCAGACGACTGGTCACCTGCGACCAACCACCCGGCGCCGCGCCGAGATCGACGACACTCATACCCGGGCGGATAATCCGGTACTTTTCTTGAATTTCCAGCAATTTATAGCTCGCACGCGAGCGATAACCATCCTTTTGCGCTTTTTTAACGTAAGGATCGTTGAAGTGTTCTTTCAGCCAGCCAAGGCTTGTCTTGGAACGCGCCATTGGGCACCTCGATGATAAGGGTCGTGATTAACTGGGCGGATCCACGGGCCCTCGGGTAAAATGGCCGCCATTTTTACAGAATCAGACAAAGGGTCAGATTATGCCGCTCAATAACGAGCAGAAGAAACAGTACAAATCCATTGGCCACGACCTGAAACCAGTTCTGATTGTGGCAGGCAACGGGCTGACTGAAGGGGTTATCGCCGAACTCGAACGCGCTCTGGCCGATCACGAACTGATCAAAGTCGAGATTCGCTCCGAAGACCGCGAAGAGCGTGCTGCCGCAATTGCCGCGCTGTGCAAGGCCGGCCGCGCCGAACTGGTACAGACCATCGGCAAGAAAGCGCTGATCTATCGCCGCAATCCGCAGCCGAACAAACAGCTGTCGAACATCCACCGTTACAAGTGATGTTCGCCCCGGTCAGTGGCGCGCCTTGCGCGCCCTGCCCGGCACGGGTTGCATGACCAGCAGCAAGCCGGTCAGGCCCAGCACCAGGTAGCAGAACAGCTGCCAGCGCAACTCCTCCGGCATGCCCATGCGCAAGGCGAAATACACCACGCACGCCAGCATCGCCATCGACAGCAACTGCCCCCGCATGTCCCGCCACAGACTGGCCAGGCCCTGAGCCTGAATCAGCACCAGTGCCTGCACGCCTGCGCAAAACGCCGCAAACGCCACCAGCAACGATGCCATCAGGCTGCCAATATCCTCGATCAGCAGCGGCGCCAGGCCAATCTGGCCCAACGCCGGCAACAGACCGAAATGCAGCATCCACAGGCCACCAACCCAGAACACCTGGGTCAGTTGCCAGATCACCGGGGCCGCGGCAAAGCCGCGGCGACGGTCAAATGTGGGCGACTTCGACAATCTCGTACTCGACCAGGCCGCTCGGGGTTTTCACCGCCACAACGTCGCCTTCCTCCTTGCCGATCAGAGCACGGGCGATGGGCGAACCCACCGACAGTTTGCCGGATTTGATGTCGGCTTCATCCTCACCGACGATCTTGTACTTCAAGCTTTCGTCCGTCTCGACGTTGGCGATTTCGACGGTAGTGCCGAAGATCACTTTGCCGGTGTGCGCAATAGTGGTGACATCAATGACCACCGCGTTCTGCAGACGCCCTTCGATATCACGGATTCGCGCTTCGACCATACCCTGCTCTTCACGGGCAGCGTGGTATTCGGCGTTTTCCTTGAGGTCACCGAGTTCGCGGGCCTCGCCAATGGCCTGGCTCAGGCGCGGACGCTCGGTCTTGCTGAGGAATTCGTGCTCATCTTCCAGGGCGCGATGGCCCTGGACAGTCATCGGGTATTTGATCATGCCTTGAGTCCTGCATGGAGATCCTGCAAGCGGCGCACGGTCTTTTCCGGACCGAACTTCAGCGCTTCACAGATAGCTTCACCGGCCGCAATGGTGGTGGTGCAGTAGATCTTGTGCTGCAACGCATTGCGGCGAATCGAGTAGGAGTCGGCGATCGACTGACGGCCTTCGGTGGTGTTGATGATCAGCGACACTTCGTCGTTCTTGATCATGTCGACCACGTGCGGACGACCTTCGGTCACCTTGTTCACGCGACGCACTTTCAGGCCAGCCGCTTCGATGACCTTGGCGGTACCGACGGTGGCAACCACTTCGAAGCCCAGGGCAATCAGGTCGCGAGCAACGCCAGCCACTTGTGGCTTGTCGTCGTCACGCACGCTGATGAACGCAGTACCGCCGGTCGGCAATACTTCGCTGGCGCCCATCTGGGCCTTGGCGAAGGCTTCACCGAAGCTGTCGCCGACACCCATGACTTCACCGGTGGATTTCATCTCTGGGCCGAGGATCGGGTCAACACCCGGGAACTTGGCGAATGGGAACACCGCTTCCTTGACGCTGTAGAAGTTAGGAATGATTTCCTTGGTGAAACCGATTTCCTTGAGGGTCTTGCCGGCCATGACCCGCGCGGCAATCATCGCCAGCGAAGTGCCGATGCACTTGGAGACGAACGGCACGGTACGCGAGGCGCGCGGGTTGACTTCGATCACGTAGATCTTGTCGCCCTGCAGGGCCAGCTGCACGTTCATCAGGCCGACAACGCCCAGTTCCAGGGCCATTTTCTTGACCTGTTCACGGACTTCGTCCTGCACATGGGCGGGCAGCGAGTACGGAGGCAGCGAGCACGCCGAGTCTCCGGAGTGAACACCGGCCTGCTCGATGTGCTGCATGATCGCGCCGATCACCACGTCGGTGCCGTCGCAGACCGCATCCACGTCCATCTCGATGGCGCAGTTGAGGAAGTGATCGAGCAGCACCGGGCTGTCGTTGGACACTTGTACCGCTTCACGCAGGTAGCGCTTGAGCTCGTCCAGTTCGTAGACGATTTCCATCGCGCGGCCGCCCAGTACGTAGGACGGGCGAACCACCAGCGGGTAACCGATCACGCCGGCAGCACGAATCGCTTCGTCTTCGCTGCGCACGGTGGCGTTTGGCGGCTGCAGCAGATTCAGGCGCTGAACCATCTGCTGGAAACGCTCGCGGTCTTCGGCGCGGTCGATGGAGTCCGGGCTGGTACCGATGATCGGTACGCCGGCTTCTTCCAGGGCTCGCGCGAGTTTCAGCGGGGTCTGGCCGCCATAATGGACGATCACGCCCTTCGGCTTCTCGACGCGAACCACTTCCAGTACGTCTTCCAGGGTCAGCGGCTCGAAGTACAGGCGGTCGGAGGTGTCGTAGTCGGTGGAGACGGTTTCCGGGTTGCAGTTGACCATGATGGTCTCGTAACCGTCTTCACGCAGGGCCAGTGCCGCGTGTACGCAGCAGTAGTCGAACTCGATGCCCTGGCCGATACGGTTAGGACCGCCACCCAGGATCATGATCTTGTCGCGGGTCGACGGATTGGCCTCGCACTCTTCCTCGTAGGTCGAGTACAGGTAGGCGGTATCGGTGGCGAACTCGGCGGCGCAGGTGTCGACGCGCTTGTAGACCGGGAACACTTCGAGCTTGTGACGGTGACGACGCAGGTTCTTGTCGGTGATACCCAGCAGCTTGGCCAGACGCTGATCGGAGAAGCCCTTGCGCTTGAGGCGCAGCATCAGGTCCTTGTCGATCGCCGACAGGGCCAGGGTCTTGACCTTCTCTTCTTCCTTGATCAGGTCTTCCATCTGCACCAGGAACCAGTGGTCGATACCGGTCAGGGCGAAGATTTCATCGCAGGTCATGCCCGAACGCATGGCGTCGGCGACGTACCAGATGCGCTCGGCGCCCGGCACGGTCAGCTCGCGCTTGAGGATGCTGGCAGCGTCCGGGCTGGCCAGGTCGACTTTCGGGTCCAGGCCGCACACGCCAACTTCCAGACCGCGCAGGGCTTTCTGCAGCGACTCCTGGAAGGTCCGGCCGATGGCCATGACTTCACCCACGGATTTCATCTGGGTGGTCAGGCGGGCGTCGGCTTTCGGGAATTTCTCGAAGGCGAAACGGGGCAGCTTGGTGACGACGTAGTCGATCGACGGCTCGAAGGACGCCGGGGTACGGCCGCCAGTGATGTCGTTCTGCAGTTCGTCGAGGGTGTAACCGACCGCCAGCTTGGCGGCGATCTTGGCGATCGGGAAGCCGGTGGCTTTCGACGCCAGGGCCGAGGAACGCGAAACCCGTGGGTTCATTTCGATCACGACCATGCGGCCGGTGTCCGGGCAGATACCGAACTGCACGTTGGAACCGCCGGTCTCGACACCGATTTCACGCAGCACCGCCAGCGAGGCGTTGCGCATGATCTGGTATTCCTTGTCGGTCAGGGTCTGTGCCGGCGCCACGGTGATCGAGTCGCCGGTGTGCACGCCCATCGGGTCGAAGTTTTCGATCGAGCAGACGATGATGCAGTTGTCCTTTTTGTCGCGGACCACTTCCATCTCGTACTCTTTCCAGCCGATCAGCGATTCGTCGATCAGCAGTTCCTTGGTCGGCGACAGGTCCAGACCACGGGCACAGATTTCTTCGAATTCTTCACGGTTGTAGGCAATGCCGCCACCGGTGCCGCCCATGGTGAAGGACGGACGGATGATGCACGGGAAGCCGAGCTTCTCGAGGACCGCATTGGCCTCTTCCATGCTGTGGGCGATACCGGAGCGCGGGCACTCAAGGCCAATGGCCTTC
Organism: Pseudomonas sp. ZL2; assembly: GCF_054788455.1. Taxonomy (NCBI): domain Bacteria; kingdom Pseudomonadati; phylum Pseudomonadota; class Gammaproteobacteria; order Pseudomonadales; family Pseudomonadaceae; genus Pseudomonas; species Pseudomonas sp. ZL2. The sequence goes on from NZ_JBGOGX010000005.1 coordinate 59,865, forward strand.
ATGGCGGTGTCGAAGCGCGAACGGTCTTCAGCCTTGTCGATGGTGTCGGCGTTGGCGCCGATCATTTCCACGCCGAACTTTTCCAGGACGCCTTCGCGCTCCAGGTCCAGGGCGCAGTTCAGGGCAGTCTGGCCACCCATGGTCGGCAGCAGCGCGTCAGGACGCTCTTTCTCGATGATCTTGGCAACGGTCTGCCACTTGATCGGTTCGATATAGGTCGCATCAGCCATGGCCGGGTCGGTCATGATGGTGGCCGGGTTGGAGTTCACCAGGATGACGCGGTAGCCCTCTTCGCGCAGGGCTTTGCACGCCTGGGCGCCGGAGTAGTCGAATTCGCAGGCCTGGCCGATCACGATCGGGCCAGCGCCGAGAATCAGGATGCTTTTAATGTCTGTACGTTTTGGCATGGGTTGTCACTCAATTCCGCAGGTCAGTCGGCAAGCCGCATTGAACAATCTTGGGGGCGGCACCTGAACGCGGCTTGCACCGGTCCAGGGCCTTCTCGCCAGATGCTCAGCGGCGCTTGGCCATGGCATCGATGAAACGGTCGAACAGTGGCGCGACGTCGGTCGGGCCCGGGCTGGCTTCAGGGTGGCCCTGGAAGCTGAACGCGCTCTTGTCGGTGCGCTCGATGCCTTGCAGGGTGCCGTCGAACAGCGACTTGTGGATGGCGCGCACGTTGCCCGGCAGGGTTGCTTCGTCAACCGCAAAGCCGTGGTTCTGGCTGGTGATCATCACAACGCCGGTGTCCAGGTCCTGGACCGGGTGGTTGGCACCGTGGTGACCATGACCCATTTTCACGGTCTTGGCACCGGAGGCAAGGGCCAGCAGCTGGTGACCCAGGCAAATGCCGAACACCGGGATCTCGGTTTCGAGGATGTCCTTGATCGCCTGGATCGCGTAGTCGCAAGGCTCCGGATCGCCAGGGCCGTTGGACAGGAACACGCCATCGGGGTTGAGCGCGAGGACTTCGCTGGCCGGGGTTTGCGCCGGCACTACAGTCAGGCGGCAGCCGCGGGCGACCAGCATGCGCAGAATGTTCAGCTTGACGCCAAAATCGTAGGCAACCACGTGGTACGGCAGCTCGGACGCTTCAATGGTGGCGTGGCTGTCGGTCTTCAGCTCCCAGACGCTGGAGCGCCATTCGTAGCTGTTCTTGGTGCTGACGACTTTCGCCAGGTCCATGCCCTTCAGGCCCGGGAAGCCGCGAGCGGCGGCGATTGCGGCCTCTTCGCTGATGTTGTCGCCGGCGAGGATGCAGCCGTTCTGCGCGCCCTTCTCACGCAGGATGCGGGTCAGGCGACGGGTGTCGATACCAGCGATCGCCACCACGTTGTGGGCCTTGAGGTAATCAGGCAGGGATTGCTTGTTGCGCCAGTTGCTCGCGATCAGAGGCAGGTCGCGAATCACCAGACCAGCCGACCAGACGCGGTCGGATTCGGCGTCTTCCGGCGTGGTGCCGGTGTTGCCGATGTGCGGGTAAGTCAGGGTAACGATTTGCTGCGCATAGGAAGGGTCAGTCAGGATTTCCTGATAGCCGGTCATTGCGGTGTTAAACACCACCTCACCAACGGTCTGACCGTCGGCTCCAATGGCTTCACCGCGAAAAATGCTGCCATCAGCAAGGGCGAGTATGGCTGGCTTAGTCAAGAAGACCTCCCGTAAATCTAGCCTGAAGGGGCGATCGCAGGTTGCAAAAAAGCGGAATGACGTATAGACACGTCACCCCGCTTTCTTCGTCGAATTATCTGCGCGCTTTTAGTGGACACACTAAAGCTGTAGCTTACAGAAAAACGCTTTTTTGGTCTACCACTGAAGTGCCTGAACGGCGCAGGAATGCGACAAGGCGTCGCGGGAATGGAAAAGCATCGCTGGCAAGCCAGCTCCCACAGGAGATACTGAGACTCAGGAATTGCAGCCATGGCGCAATTCCTGTGGGAGCTGGCCTTGCCAGCGATGGGCCGCGCAGCGGCCCCTGAACAGCGTTCAACGCAGGTCGAGCACGTCCTGCATGTCGTACAGGCCAGGCTCGCGCCCGTCCAGCCACAGGGCCGCACGTACCGCACCCTTGGCGAAGGTCATGCGGCTGGAGGCCTTGTGGGTGATCTCCAGGCGCTCACCTTCGGCAGCAAACAGCACGGTGTGATCACCGACCACATCGCCGGCACGCACGGTGGCGAAGCCGATGGTCTTGCGATCACGCGCACCGGTCTGGCCTTCACGGCCATACACCGCCACTTCCTGCAGGTCGCGGCCCAGCGCATTGGCAACCACTTCACCCATGCGCAGCGCAGTACCCGACGGCGCATCGACCTTGTGCCGGTGGTGAGCCTCGATGATCTCGATATCGACATCATCACCCAGCACCCGCGCAGCCATGTCCAGCAGCTTCAGGCTGAGGTTGACGCCAACACTGAAGTTGGCGGCGAAGACGATCGCAATGTCCTTGCCCGCTTCGGCCAGCAGTTGCTTTTCTTCGGCCGTGAAACCGGTGGTGCCGATGATCATCGCCTTGCCTGCCTTGCGGCAGAACGCCAGGTTCTTCAGGGTCACCGAGGGATGAGTGAAGTCGATCAGCACGTCGAACTCGTCGGCGACCTTGGCCAGGTCGTCGGACAGCAGCACGCCGATCCGGCCCAGCGCCGCCAGCTCACCTGCATCAGCGCCGACCAGCGAGCTGTCGGGGCGATCGATCGCCGCGGTCAGCCCGGCACCCGGGGCTTGCTGCACTGCTTCGATCAGGGTCTTGCCCATGCGCCCTGCCGCGCCCATTACCGCTATACGTCGCATGCCCTATTCCTTCTTAGAGATCACCGAAGAAGCGCTTCACGCCTTCGAACCAGCCATTGGCTTTCGGCGAATGGGAACTGTCGCCTTCCAGCGAATCACGCAGCTCTTCGAGCAGCTCGCGCTGACGACGGCTGAGGTTGACCGGGGTTTCCACCGCGACCCGGCACATCAGGTCACCGGCACCACCACCGCGAACCGGCGCCACACCCTTGCCGCGCAGACGGAACTGCTTGCCGGTCTGGGTACCTTCCGGGATCTTCAGCTTGACCCGACCATCGAGGGTCGGCACTTCCAGCTCGCCACCCAGGGCAGCGTCGGTGTAGCTGATCGGCACTTCGCAGTACAGATGCTTGCCGTCGCGCTGGAAAATCGAGTGTTCACGCACGTTGATCACAACGTACAGGTCGCCAGTCGGGCCACCTTGCGAACCGGCCTCGCCCTCACCGGACAGACGAATACGGTCGCCGGTGTCGACACCTGCCGGAACCTTGACCGACAGGGTCTTGTACTCTTCGGTGCGGCCTTCGCCATGGCACGAATCGCACGGGTCGGTGATGATCTTGCCCTGGCCGTGGCAACGTGGGCAGGTCTGCTGGACCGAGAAGAAGCCCTGCTGCATGCGCACCTGGCCGATACCGCCACAGGTCGGGCAGGTCGAAGGCGACGAGCCTTTCTTGGCCCCGGAGCCGTCACACGGCTTGCAATTGACCAGCGTCGGCACACGGATATTGACCGTGGTACCGCGGACGGCTTCTTCCAGGTTCAGCTCAAGGGTATAACGCAGGTCGCTGCCACGCTGGGCACCACCACGCGAACCACCACGGCCACCGCCGAAGAAATCGCTGAACACATCACCGAAGATATCCGAGAAGTTCGCGCCGCCGAAACCGGCGCCGCCACCACCCATGCTCGGATCCACGCCGGCATGACCATACTGGTCATAAGCCGCACGCTTGCTGGCATCGGAGAGCACTTCGTAAGCCTCGTTGGCTTCCTTGAATTTCTCTTCCGAGTCCTTGTCATCAGGATTACGGTCCGGGTGATGCTTCATCGCCAGGCGGCGATAGGCCTTCTTCAGGTCCGCTTCACTGGAGCCGCGCTCAACTCCCAGAACTTCGTAATAGTCACGCTTTGCCATAAGTCTTTGCACTCTTGAGGACGTTCGGCAAACCTCTGCGCATTCCGCGCTGTGCCGCCAGCACCCACCTCACCTACCCCACGGGCGGCTGACAGATGCTGTAAAAATTCGGGTATTGCAGACACGCCAACGCGGGAGCAAGCCCCCGCGCGGCGACATCCTACCAGCCAACCATCAAAAAACAGTCAACTGGCCGACAACCTGTAGCAATTACTTGTTCTCTTTGACTTCTTCGAACTCGGCATCGACGACGTCGTCATGCTTGGCTTCCGGCTCAGCTTGCTGAGCGCCGCCCTGAGGTTGTTCAGCCGACTGCTCGGCGTACATCTTCTGGGCAACCGGAGCCGAGACTTTCGACAGCTCTTCGACCTTGGCGTCGATGGCAGCCTTGTCGTCGCCCTTGATGGCGGCTTCCAGGGCAACCACGGCAGCTTCGATCGCGGTTTTCTCATCGGCAGTGACCTTGTCACCGGCGTCTGCGACCATCTTGCGAGTCGAGTGAACCAGTGCATCACCCTGGTTACGGGCAGCGGCCAGCTCTTCGAACTTGCGGTCTTCTTCCGAGTTCGCTTCGGCGTCGCGGATCATCTGCTGAATTTCTTCATCAGACAGGCCGGAGTTGGCCTTGATCACGATCGACTGGGTCTTGCCGGTGGCCTTGTCTTTGGCGCCGACATGCAGGATGCCGTTGGCGTCGATATCGAAGGTCACTTCGATCTGTGGCACGCCACGTGGTGCTGGTGGAATGTCAGCCAGGTCGAACTTGCCCAGGGACTTGTTCTGTGCAGCCTGCTTACGCTCACCTTGCAGCACGTGAATGGTCACGGCGCCCTGGTTGTCATCGGCAGTCGAGAACACTTGCGACTTCTTGGTCGGGATAGTGGTGTTCTTCTCGATCAGCGCGGTCATCACGCCACCCATGGTTTCGATACCCAGGGTCAGCGGGCTGACGTCCAGCAGCAGTACGTCTTTCACGTCACCGGCCAATACCGCGCCCTGGATGGCGGCACCCATGGCAACCGCTTCGTCCGGGTTGACGTCTTTACGTGCTTCTTTGCCGAAGAAGTCGGTAACAGCTTTCTGCACCAGCGGCATACGGGTCTGACCGCCGACCAGGATCACGTCGTCGATCTTGCTGACGTCGATACCGGCGTCTTTCATGGCGATGCGGCATGGCTCGATGGTGCGCTGAACCAGGTCTTCTACCAGCGATTCCAGCTTGGCGCGGGAGATCTTCACGTTCAGGTGCTTAGGACCGGTAGCGTCTGCAGTGATGTACGGCAGGTTGACGTCGGTCTGCTGGCTCGAGGACAGCTCGATCTTGGCCTTTTCAGCAGCTTCTTTCAGGCGCTGCATGGCCAGCGGGTCACCTTTGAGGTTCATGCCGCTTTCTTTCTTGAACTCGTCGACGAGGTAGTCGATCAGGCGGATGTCGAAGTCTTCACCACCGAGGAAAGTGTCACCGTTGGTGGCCAGAACTTCGAACTGGTGCTCGCCATCGACTTCGGCGATTTCGATGACCGAAACGTCGAAGGTACCGCCACCCAGGTCATAAACGATCACGGTGTGATCGCCCTTGGCCTTGTCCATGCCGTAGGCCAGAGCCGCCGCGGTTGGTTCGTTGATGATCCGCTTGACGTCCAGACCGGCGATACGGCCGGCGTCCTTGGTGGCCTGACGCTGGCTGTCGTTGAAGTAGGCCGGAACGGTGATCACCGCTTCGGTCACTGGCTCGCCGAGGTAGTCTTCGGCGGTCTTCTTCATCTTTTTCAGGATTTCAGCCGAGATTTGTGGCGGCGCCATTTTCTGGCCGTTCACTTCAACCCAGGCGTCATTGTTGTCAGCCTTGACGATCTTGTACGGAACCATCTGGATGTCTTTCTGCACCACTTCTTCATCGAAGCGACGGCCGATCAGACGCTTTACCGCGTACAGGGTGTTGTGCGGGTTGGTGACCGCCTGACGCTTGGCCGACTGGCCAACCAGGATTTCGCCATCGTTGGCGTAGGCAATGATCGACGGCGTGGTACGAGCGCCTTCGGCGTTCTCGATAACCTTGACGTTGCCGTTTTCCAGAATGGAGACGCAGGAGTTGGTGGTCCCCAGGTCGATACCAATGATTTTACCCATGTTAACTCTCCCGAAACTTGAATTTGGTTGCCGCAGCAGTGGTGGCTAACTGCGGTAATACTTGAATGCTTGACACCTAGATGGGGGCGCTGAAAACGATTTCAAGCCTGCTCGTCAATCGACGGCGAAACCGTTGCCGGGGCCTTGCTGACCACGACCATGGCCGGGCGCAGCAGACGGCCGTTGAGCTGATAGCCCTTCTGGAACACCTTGAGCACGCTGTTGGGCTCGACCTCGGCGCTTTCCTGCATGGCCATCGCCTGATGGTGCTCGGCATTGAACGGTTCGCCGTGCGGGTCGATGGCCTCGAGGTTGTAGCGCTTGAGGGTGTCGTGGAACATTTTCAGGGTCAGCTCGATGCCTTCGCGCATCGGGCGGATGCTCTCGTCGTCCGGGCTGGACAGTTCCAGGCCGCGCTCGAGGCTGTCGATGACCGGCAGCAGGTCAGCGGCGAATTTTTCCAGGGCGAACTTGTGCGCCTTTTCTACGTCCTGCTCGGCGCGGCGGCGCACGTTCTGCAGGTCGGCGGCGGTGCGCAGGGATTGATCCTGGGCCGCCGCCAGCTGCTCTTCGAGCACCTGCACGCGGGCGCTCAGCTCTTGGTCGCCAGCCGCTTCGGCGTTCAGATTCTGTTCATCCAGCTGTTCGTCAGCCATAAAATCTCTCCTCTCGAATTAGGTCTGCGAGCATTACTCGCGCGTCTGCCGGCTATATGGGGTCGCAAAACCCAGGTTCAAGGGCCTGCAGGGCAGCTTGCTCAGATTCGTTCATAACCCATGGCGATCAGAACCGCGCCCTGATAACCAAATTGAACTAAACATCAGCATTGTCAGCGGATTTGAAAACACTGTATAAATAACCAGACCTAACGCCTGGGAGCCGCCCCAATGCTGGTGCACCTGTCCGTACACAACTATGCCATCGTCGAACACCTGGACCTTGAGCTCGCCCGCGGGATGAGCGTCATCACCGGTGAAACCGGGGCCGGCAAATCGATCATGCTCGACGCCCTGGGCCTGACCCTGGGCGATCGCGCCGACAGTGGCGTGGTGCGCCCAGGGGCCGACAAGGCCGACATCCTCGCCACCTTCGACCTGGTGGATATCCCCGAGGCGCGCACCTGGCTGGCCGAGCGCGACCTCGACAGCGACGGGCCGTGCATCCTGCGCCGGGTGATCACCGCCGAAGGCCGCAGCCGTGGCTATATCAACGGCACGCCCTGCCCGCTCGGCGACCTCAAGGCCCTGGGCGAGCTGCTTATCGACATCCACAGCCAGCACGAACACCAGTCACTGCTGAAAACCGACACCCACCGCCGCCTGCTCGACGAATACGCTGGCGCCACCGACCTCGCCCGCCAGGTACAGCTCGCCGCCCAGCGCTGGCGCCAGACCCGTCAGGAACTGGAGCGGCTGTCCAATTCCGGCGATGAGCAGCGCGCGCAGCACCAGTTGCTCAGCTACCAGCTCGAAGAACTGGACAACCTTGGCCTGGGCGAGAACGAACTGGAGCTCCTGGAACAGGAACACAAGAACCTGACCAATGCCGAAGCGCTGTTCGGCATCTGCCGCCAGGTCATCGACCACTGCAGCGAAAACGATTCGGGCAACGTACTCAACGCCCTGACTGCCAGCCTCAACCGCCTGACCGCCGTGCACAACGCGCCCAAGGCCCTGGGCGAGGCGGCCACCATGATCGCCAGCGCGCAGATCCAGGTAGAAGAAGCCGTTGGCGAGCTGAACCGCTTCCTCGACAACTTCGATGCCGACCCGGCGCGCCTGCAACAGCTCGAAGAGCGCCTCGACACCATCTATACCCTCGCCCGCAAGCACCGGGTGCACCCTACCGAGCTGGCCGGCCTGCAGCAGCGCTTGATGGAAGAGCTGGAAAACCTCAACGCCAACGACGAATCGATCGAGCGCCTGGCTGAAGAGCTGGCCGCCTATGCCCGCCACTACCAAGACAAGGCCGGTGAACTGAGCGCCCTGCGCCAGCAAGCCGCCAGCCAGCTGGCCAGCGCCGTGGAGCAGGAAATCCAGCGCCTGGGCATGCCTGGCGGGCGCTTCAGTATCGAGTTGCGGCCCAACAGCAGCGACGAACTGCAGCCCCAGGGCCTGGAACAGGTCGAGCTGCTGGTCAGCGCCAACCCCGGGCAGCCGCTCAAGGCCCTGGCCAAGGTTGCCTCCGGTGGCGAGCTGTCGCGGATCAGCCTGGCGATCCAGGTGATCACCGCGCAGACCTCGCGCATCCCGACCCTGGTATTCGACGAAGTCGACGTGGGTATCGGCGGGCCAACGGCAGAGATCGTCGGTCAACTGCTGCGTCGCCTGGGCGAACGCGGCCAGGTGCTGACCGTCACCCACCTGCCGCAGGTGGCCGCCCAGGGCCATCACCACCTGTTCGTGCACAAAGTGCGCAACAGCGATACCACCCATACTGCCGTGGCCAATCTGGGCAAGCGCGAGCGTGTTGAAGAGGTTGCGCGCATGCTCGGCGGCATCGACCTGACCAAGGAATCCCTGGCACACGCACGCAAGATGGTGGTCACCAGCAAGGCCTGAAACGCGCAGCTATAAAAAACAATCAGGCAGAAAGCACGAAGGCGACCCCAGGGTCGCCTTCAGTACTTATGCAGCAATGTAATAATTGCTTACTTTTTCTTGCGTACGTACAGAACCAGGTTGTGGTCAACCAGTTCGAAACCGTGCTCTTCCACGATTTGCTTCTGACGCTTCTCGATTTCACTGTCGAAGAACTCGATGACTTCGCCGGAATCGACGTTGACCATGTGGTCGTGGTGACCACCGTCAGCCAGCTCGAACACAGCGTGGCCGCCATCGAAATTGTGGCGCACGACCAGGCCAGCGGCTTCGAACTGGGTCAGAACACGGTAAACCGTGGCCAGACCGACGTCCTCGCCTGCCTCCATCAGCGCCTTGTAGACATCTTCAGCACTCATGTGACGCTGCTCGGTAGAGTCGAGCATCTGTAGAATTTTTACTCGAGGCAGTGTCACCTTGAGACCGGCTTTGCGCAGTTCGCTATTTTCAACCATGGTCAGCTTTCTCGCCGATGCTGCTTCGCAGCTTCTCTGAATACGGGTATGATCGGGGTTTACGTTGTCCAGCCAAGATAGTGGAAGTCGCCCACCGATGCAAAACACCAAGCTCTTGCTAACCAGCCTCACCTTCGTGGGACTGCTCGCACTCGCCGGTTGCTCGTTCCCCGGGGTTTACAAAATCGACATCCAGCAGGGCAATGTCGTCACGCAAGACATGATAGACCAATTGCGCCCCGGAATGACCCGTCGGCAAGTACGGTTTATCATGGGCAACCCGCTGATCCAGGATACTTTCCACACCAATCGCTGGGACTACCTGTATAGCCTGCAGCCCGGTGGCGGTGAGCGCCAACAGGAGCGCATGAGCATCTTCTTCAACGAGAACGATCAGCTCGCCAGCCTGTCCGGCGACTTCATGCCAGGTGTCAGCCGCGACCAGGAAATCCTCGGTGGCAGCAGCGACACCACTGTCAGCCCGGCCGGCACCACCGAACCCGCTGCGCAGGAGAAACCTGCCAAGCCAGGCTCGCTGGAAGACACCATCCAGAAAGACGTGGATACCATCGAGGTCATCCCGGTGCCGGTGCCAGAAGCACTGGACACCTCGCCGCAGTAAACCTGCAGCGCACACAAAAAAGCCCGGACCAGTCCGGGCTTTTTTATTGCCTGCGATTCAGCGCTTGGCTTTCTTGAAGACCCTGGCGACTTTTGCGGCGCGCTGCTTGCGCACCTCTTTCGGGTCTGCCAGCAATGGCCGGTAAATCTCGATGCGATCCCCCGCCTCGACTTTTTGCTCTTCAGGGTTAGCGATTACCCGGCCAAAAATACCGAGCGGGCAGGCTTGAATATCGGCCTCGGGAAAATGCGCGGCGATCCCCGACAGTTTTACCGCTTCATTGATAGTCGCCCCCGCCGGCACCTCAACACTGAGCAGCACCTGCCGCTCGGCCAGGGCGTACACCACCTCGACCGCCAGCAGCGCTTCAGACATGGAGCTGTTTGGCACGCTGACAGAAGGCATCGACCAGGGTATTGGCCGCCTGGTTGAACAACGGCCCCAAGGTGGCGCGCACCAGCGGCCCGGCGTAATCGAACGACAGGTCGAGGCTGATCTTGCAGGCCTTCTCGCCCAATGGCTTGAATACCCAGACGCCATGCAGCTGGGTAAAAGGCCCCTCCTCAAGGTTCATTTCAATGGACTGGCCCGGCACCAGTACATTGCTGGTTACAAACTGCTGGCTCATCCCCCCCTTGGCCACTTCCAGGCGCGCGCGCATGTGCGTGTCGCTTTCTTCCATCACGGTGCTGGACGAACACCAGGGCAGGAATTCCGGGTAGCGCGCTACATCATTGACCAGGTCGTACAGGGCCTGGGCGGGATATGGCAGCAGGGCCGAACGTTGAATATGGGTAGTCATCCAGGGGTCAATTCCAAAGCTGGGCGGCAAACACAACCAGAATGCCGAGGGGCGCCATAGAGCGCATCAAGTGCGCGCATTGTCCGGGATTCACGGCAATGGCTCAAGCGCACTGCTACCCCGTAGCCGACAGCGCGGCGACTGCCTATAATGCCGCCCCTATGGCTAACCAAAAGAAACATCCGACAGGGACTATCGCGCAGAATAAAAAGGCGCGTCACGATTACTTCATCGAACACAAGTTCGAGGCCGGATTGGTCCTGTCCGGTTGGGAAGTAAAAAGTCTGCGTGCCGGCAAGGCGCACCTGACCGACAGTTACGTGGTGCTCAAGGATGGCGAGGCCTGGCTGATGGGCAGCCATATCACGCCACTGACAGCCGCCAGTACTCACGTCATTGCCGACCCGACACGTACCCGCAAACTGCTGCTCAACCGTCGAGAGCTGGAACGCCTGCATGCGGCCGTCCAGCAGAAGGGCTACACCTGCGTAGCCTTGTCGATCTATTGGAGCAAGCACTTGATCAAGTGCGAAATCGCACTGGGCAAGGGCAAGAAGGAATACGACAAGCGCGATACCCAGCGCGAGCGTGATTCCGACCGCGAATTGCAGCGCGCGGTGCGTAACAAGGGCAAAGAAGACTGATTCCAGCCTGAAGCGCCTTTATCGCGGGGCAAGCCCGCTCCCACAGGAGCGGGCTTGCCCCGCGATTGCTAACGCCCGCTACGCCGTTCCGCCCGCGCCACCCGCTGAACCTCCTGGCGCACTTCGTCGAGCACCTCCTGCACATAGGTGATGTGCCGGCTGGACACTTCGCGAGCATCTTCCGCACGCCCTTCGACAATCGCCAGGTACAGCTCACGGTGCTGGCTGATGAGCATGTCGCGAGTTTCGGCGCGCTGTTTGTACATGCCGCCGATGTTGGTCACCACGTTGCGCTTGAGCAGGTCGAACAGGCCACGAATGGTGTGCAGCAGCACCGCGTTATGGCTGGCTTCGGCGATCGCCAGGTGGAAACGCGCATCGGCCGCGCCCTCCTCGGCCCGGTCCACTTCATCGGCGCGGGCGTAGCAATCCTGCAAGGTGTCGAAGGCCGCCTTGAGCCGCTGGCGATCAGGCTCGGTGGCGCGGATCGCCGCATAATAGGCGCAGGATGCCTCCAGGGTATGCCGGAATTCCAGCAAGTCGCGCTGCGCTTCAGGGTTGCTTTCGAGCAACTGCAGCAGCGGGTCACTGAAGGTCGAGCCGAGCGATTCGGCCACATAGTTGCCACCGCCCTGGCGGCTGACCAACAAGCCCTTGGCCACCAGCTTCTGGATCGCTTCGCGCAACGACGGTCGTGACACGCCGAACTGTTCGGCCAGCGCCCGCTCGGCAGGCAGGCGCTGACCGGCCGTCAAGGTGCCTTCGAGAATCATCCCTTCCAGCCGCTCGACGATATCGTCGGACAAACGGCGTTGGCGGACCTGATCAAAAACCATCACATGCTCTCCACATCCCGAGTGCGTTCGGGGCTGTCTATTCTGGCGCATCCGCGACCCGCCGACACCCATCAGTTGGCAAATTTCCCTGCCGCTCAGGCCCGTGCCCCCGCACAAATCCGACGAAAGTTTTCCTGGGACAAATTGACACAGCCGCAGCGAGGCTTTTAACCTAGCGCCTCGACATTGTAAATTGGTCTTACCAATTATCCAATGCCAGTGCTGACCAACAACAATTAGGGGCCACCCCATATGCAAACCTGGCAACAGCTTTACAGTCCGCTTGGTAGTCTTGGCCTGTCCGCGCTCGCGGCAGTCATCCCGATCGTGTTCTTCTTCCTCGCGCTGGCGGTGTTCCGCCTCAAGGGTCATGTGGCCGGCAGCATCACGCTGGGCTTGTCGATCCTGGTGGCGATCTTTGCCTTCCAGATGCCTGCCGACATGGCGCTTGCCGCCGCCGGATATGGCTTTGCCTATGGCCTGTGGCCAATTGCCTGGATCATTGTCGCCGCGGTGTTCCTCTACAAACTGACGGTCAAGAGCGGCCAGTTCGAAGTGATCCGCAGCTCGGTGCTGTCGATCACCGATGACCAGCGCCTGCAGGTGTTGCTGATCGGTTTCTGCTTCGGCGCCTTCCTCGAAGGTGCGGCAGGTTTCGGCGCACCGGTAGCCATTACCGCCGCTCTGCTGGTGGGCCTGGGCTTCAACCCGCTGTACGCCGCCGGCCTGTGCCTGATCGCCAACACTGCGCCAGTGGCCTTCGGCGCCCTGGGCATCCCGATCATCGTTGCCGGCCAGGTTACCGGTATCGATGCGTTCAAGATCGGCGCCATGACCGGTCGCCAGTTGCCACTGCTGTCGCTGTTCGTACCGTTCTGGCTGGTGTTCATGATGGACGGCCTGCGCGGCGTCAAAGAGACCTGGCCTGCCGCCCTGGTGGCCGGCTTGAGCTTTGCCGTAACCCAGTACTCCACCTCGAACTTCATCGGCCCGGAACTGCCGGACATCACCTCGGCCCTGGCCAGCCTGATTTCCCTGACCCTGTTCCTCAAGGTCTGGCAGCCCAAGCGCTCGTTCGCCAGCGCCACCGGCAGTGTCGGCGCTGCCGTGGTCCAGGGCGGCGGCAGCCAGCCTTCGCCCTACAGCTTCGGCGAGATCTTCAAGGCCTGGTCGCCGTTCCTGATCCTCACCGTGCTGGTCACCATCTGGACCCTCAAGCCATTCAAGGCTGCCTTCGCTGCTGGCGGTTCGATGTACAGCTGGGTGTTCAACTTCGCCATCCCGCACCTTGATCAACTGGTGATCAAGTCCGCACCGATCGTTGCCACCCCGACGGCGATCCCGGCGGTGTTCAAGCTCGACCCGATTTCCGCCACCGGTACCGCGATCTTCTTCTCGGCGCTGATCTCGATGCTGGTGCTGAAGATCAATTTCAAAACTGGTCTGACCACTTTGAAAGAGACCTTCTTCGAACTGCGCTGGCCGATCCTGTCGATCGGCATGGTCCTGGCCTTCGCCTTCGTCACCAACTACTCGGGCATGTCCTCGACCATGGCGCTGGTATTGGCCGGCACCGGCGCGGCGTTCCCGTTCTTTTCGCCGTTCCTTGGCTGGCTAGGCGTGTTCCTGACCGGTTCCGACACCTCGTCCAACGCCCTGTTCAGCTCGCTGCAGGCCACTACCGCGCACCAGATCGGGGTCAGCGACACCCTGCTGGTAGCAGCCAACACCAGCGGCGGCGTGACCGGCAAGATGATTTCGCCGCAATCGATCGCCGTGGCCTGCGCCGCCACCGGCCTGGTCGGCAAAGAGTCGGACCTGTTCCGCTTCACCCTCAAGCACAGCTTGTTCTTCGCCACCATCGTCGGCCTGATCACCCTGGTCCAGGCCTATTGGCTGACCGGCATGCTGGTTCACTAAGGTGTCGGGGGCTGGGCGTGTTGTGGCGCGCCCGGCAGCCGCCCCTTTAACCAACGCTGCGAGACCCCATGATCATTTCTGCCTCTACCGATTACCGCGCAGCTGCCCAACGCAAGCTGCCGCCGTTCTTGTTCCACTACGCCGACGGTGGTGCCTACGCCGAGCACACGCTGCGCCACAACGTCCAGGACCTGGCCGGCATCGCCCTGCGCCAGCGCGTATTGAAGAACATGTCCGAGCTGAGCCTCGAGACCCGATTGTTCAACGAAACCCTGAGCATGCCCGTGGCCCTGGCGCCGGTCGGCCTGACCGGCATGTACGCGCGCCGGGGCGAAGTGCAGGCTGCCCGTGCGGCAGCGGCCAAAGGCATTCCGTTCACCCTGTCGACCGTATCGGTGTGCCCGATCGAAGAAGTGGCACCCGCCATCGACCGGCCGATGTGGTTCCAGCTCTACGTGCTCAAGGATCGCGGCTTCATGCGCAACGCCCTGGAGCGCGCCAAGGCTGCTGGCGTCACCACCCTGGTGTTCACCGTGGACATGCCGGTACCCGGCGCTCGCTACCGCGATGCGCACTCCGGCATGAGCGGCCCGAATGCACCGCTGCGCCGGGTCTGGCAGGCCATGACCCACCCACAGTGGGCCGTGGATGTCGGCCTGCTGGGCAAGCCCCATGACCTGGGCAACATCTCCGCCTACCGCGGCAGCCCGACGGGCCTGGCCGACTACATCGGCTGGCTGGGTGCCAACTTCGACCCATCGATTTCCTGGAAAGACCTGGAGTGGATCCGTGAGTTCTGGGAGGGCCCGATGGTGATCAAGGGCATCCTCGACCCGCAAGACGCCAAGGACGCCGTGAAGTTTGGCGCCGACGGCATCGTCGTCTCCAACCACGGCGGCCGCCAGCTCGACGGCGTGCTGTCCAGCGCCCGCGCCTTGCCAGCGATTGCCGACGCGGTGAAAGGCGACCTGAAGATCCTCGCCGACTCGGGCATCCGCAGCGGCCTGGACGTGGTGCGCATGATTGCCCTGGGTGCCGATACCGTGCTGATCGGCCGCGCGTTCCTCTACGCGCTGGCTACCGCCGGCGAAGCCGGGGTGAAGAATCTGCTGGACCTGTTCGAAAAAGAAATGCGCGTGGCCATGGTGCTCACCGGCGCCAAATCGATCAGCGAAATCACCCGCGACTCGCTGGTCCGCGAACTGGGTGCCTGATTGCCGCACCTTCGAATCACAGCCTGATTGACCGGGGCACGCGGCGCACCAGACGCCACGGCCCCGCGAGGAGATTGCATGAGTCTGCCCGCCGCGTTCCTCGACTCGGTAGCCCGCCTGATACCCGGCGAGCGACGTTTCGACGACCCGCTCTCGACCCTGGCTTTCGGTACCGATGCCAGCTTCTACCGGCTGATCCCCAAGCTGGTGGTGCGGGTCGAGTCCGAAGATGAAGTGGTCGCCCTGCTCAAGCTGGCCCAGCGCGAGCGCGTGCCGGTCACCTTCCGCGCCGCCGGCACCAGCCTGTCCGGCCAGGCCATCAGCGATTCGGTGCTGATCGTGCTCGGCGATAACTGGAACGGCCGCGAGATTCGCCACCAGGGCCAGCAGATCCGCCTGCAACCCGGGGTGATCGGCGCCCAGGCCAACGCCTGGCTGGCCCCCTTCGGGCGCAAGATCGGCCCCGACCCGGCCTCGATCAACGCCTGCAAGATCGGCGGTATCGTCGCCAACAATGCCAGCGGCATGTGCTGCGGCACCGCGCAGAACACCTATCACACCCTGGCCGGCATGCGCCTGGTGCTGGCCGACGGCACGCGCCTGGACAGCGAAGATCCGGCCAGCGTCGCCGCCTTCGAACAAAGCCACGCCAGCTTGCTCGATGAGCTCACGCGCCTGGCTCGGGAAACCCGCGCCAACACCGAACTGGCGGCGAAGATTCGCCACAAGTACCGCCTGAAGAACACTACCGGCCTGTCGCTCAATGCCCTGATCGACTACGACCAGCCGCTGGATATCCTCAGCCACCTGCTGGTCGGCTCCGAGGGCACCCTGGGTTTTATCAGTGCGGTGACCTACGACACGGTGGTCGATCACCCGAACAAAGCCTCGGCACTGATCGTCTTTCCGGATGTGGAAACCTGCTGCAACGCCGTCACCGTGCTCAAGAGCCAACCGGTATCGGCCGTGGAGCTACTTGACCGGCGCAGCCTGCGCTCGGTACAGGACAAGCCCGGCATGCCGGCTTTCGTCCAGCAACTGTCCGACGGCGCCTGCGCACTACTGATCGAATCGCGTGCGGCAACCCAGGCGTTGCTGCACGAGCAGCTGGCGCAGATCATGGCCTCGCTGGCGGGCTTCCCGGTGGAAAAGCAGGTCGACTTTACCGAAGACGCCAAGGAGAACGCCAAGCTCTGGGCCATCCGCAAGGACACCTTCCCCGCCGTCGGCGCAGTACGCAAGACCGGCACCACGGTGATCATCGAAGACGTGACCTTCCCGGTCGAGCAACTGGCCATCGGCGTCAATCGCCTGATCGCCCTGTTCGACAAGCACCGCTACGACGAAGCCATCCTGTTCGGCCACGCCCTGGAAGGCAACTTGCACTTCGTCTTCACCCAGGGCTTTAACAGCGCCGAGGAAGTCGCGCGTTACCAGGCCTTCATGGACGATGTGGCGCAACTGGTGGCGGTGGAATTCGGTGGTTCGCTCAAGGCCGAACACGGCACCGGGCGCAACATGGCGCCCTTCGTCGAGCTGGAATGGGGCAGCGATGCCTACCGGTTGATGTGGCAGCTCAAGCGCTTGCTCGACCCCAATGGCATCCTCAACCCGGATGTGGTGCTCAGCGAAGACCCGCAGATCCACCTGAAGAACCTCAAGCCACTGCCCGCCGCCGACGAGATCGTCGACAAGTGCATCGAATGCGGGTTCTGCGAGCCGGTCTGTCCCTCCAAGGGGCTGACCCTGAGCCCGCGCCAGCGCATCGTCATGTGGCGCGATATCCAGGCAAAAAAACGTGCTGGCAGCGATACCCGCGAACTGGAGCGCGACTACCAGTACCAGGGCATCGACACCTGCGCGGCCACCGGCCTGTGCGCCCAGCGTTGCCCGGTGGGTATCAACACCGGTGAGCTGGTGAAAAAGCTGCGCGCCCAGGCGGCGGATCATGTCAAGACCGCCGACTGGCTGGCTGACAACTTCCACACCGCCCTCAGCGGTGCGCGCTTTACCCTGCAGGCGGCCAATGGCGCCCGTCGCTTGCTCGGTGCGCCGCGCCTGAGTCGCCTGAGCGCCAGCCTGAGCACGCTCAGCCATGGCCGCGTGCCGCAGTGGACGCCCGCCATGCCGCAACCGCTCAAGGCCGTGCAGTTCACCCCGGCCAGCAACGACGCGCGACCGCGGGTGGTGTACCTGGCAGCGTGCGTCTCGCGGGTGATGGGCCCGGCGGCGGCTGATCGCGAGCAGACTTCACTGCTGGACAAGACTCGCGCCCTGCTGGAAAAGGCCGGCTATCAAGTGATATTCCCGGACAACCAGGACAACCTGTGCTGCGGCCAGCCATTTGCCTCCAAGGGCTACGCCGAACAAGCCGAGCACAAGCGCCAGGAGCTGATCAACGCGCTGCTCCACGCCAGCCGCGGCGGACTTGACCCGATCTACTGCGACACCAGTCCGTGCACCTTGCGCCTGGTTCAGGACCTGGCCGAAACGCGGCTGGACCTGTATGACCCGGTGCGCTTCATCCGCACCCACCTGATCGACAAACTGGAGTTCACGCCCCAGGATGAGCCGATCGCCGTACACGTAACCTGCAGCACCCAGCACCTGGGCGAAAGCCAGGCATTGATCGACCTGGCGCGGCGTTGCAGCAAGCAGGTGGTAGTTCCCGAAGGTATTCATTGCTGCGGCTTTGCCGGCGACAAGGGCTTTACCACCCCAGAGCTCAATGCCCACTCGCTGCGCAGCCTCAGGGATGCGGTGCAGTACTGCAGCGAAGGGATCTCCACCAGCCGCACCTGCGAGATCGGTCTGTCGAACCATGGCGGGATCGATTATCACGGTCTAGTTTATCTGGTGGACCGCGTGACCCGGGCGCGAGCAATCTGAACCCTAGGCAAGCAGTGCAGTCCATCCATTTAGGCCCCTGTTTCCCGAGGCCTTTCCAGCCAAGGAGATTCACATGAAGCGTACTGCGATTTCCGGTCTGTTCATTGCCGCCGCACTGCTTGCCTCCCCTGTGTTCGCGGAAGAAGACCTGTGTGCCCTAAACCTGCAGAAGATTGAAGATGCCACGGCCACCGCCGGAGCTACCTCCGAAGGTATGGACAATGCCGTGGCCGAGCATGTCAAGGACGCCAAGGCTGCCCAGGCAGCGGGCAACACGAAAGACTGCATTGCTATTACCAGCAAAACTCTGGAGCGCCTGGAGAAAACCGAGAAAGGCAGCAACGGCCAATAACCCGTCTGCCGGGCGATGTTAGGCCAGCAGTCGACGTCGCCCGACCGATGGCGTATACTCGGCCTTGAGCGTTGAAAAACGCTTACAGCTAGAGCGCAGCAAATGGGGCCGATTAGGATTCGACGCCGGTAGTGAAACTCTAGGTGCATGCCGAGTTGGTAACAGAACTCGTAAATCCACTGTTGCAACTTTCTATAGTTGCCAATGACGAAAACTACGAGGGTTACGCTCTCGCTGCGTAAGCAGCTGAGCCCGCTCTCCTGGTAGCTTCGGCTCCAGCAATCACTAGGGGATGCCTGTAAACCCGAAGTGATTGTCATACAGAACAGGATCGCCGTGCAGTACGTTGTGGACGAAGCGGCTAAAACTTACACAACTCGTCCAAAGCACCCTGCCCGTCGGGCGGCTGCGGATTAACTCAATAGACACGGCTAAGCATGTAGGACCGACAGCGGATCACTGGCGGACGGGGGTTCAAATCCCCCCGGTTCCACCAAATACGCAAAACGAAAAAGGCATCTGGCGCTTGCGCCGATGCCTTTTTTGTTGCCTGAAAATCATACCTGTACGCGCTGGCATGTCCGCCTCGACACGCCTTGCAAAAAACCTCGCTCATCCTATCGTGCTAGCGGTCGATAAAAAGGCTGAATGGCTACCCCACTCATCTCTTCGTCGCCTAGGGAAAGGCTGCGCCCACAACACAACAAAAGGAGCAGGTATGAAAGTCTGCATGACCCACCGGGAAACCTTCTACCACCTTCTCAGCGCGGTTTTTAACGCCTACAACAAACAGCCGGTAATCGCCGAGCTCGGCGTCCTGCGCGGTGAAAACGCACTGCGGCTGTACAACGCCCTCAACCCAGAAAAAATGGTCCTGATCGACAGCTGGAGCCCGGCGGCCAATGACGCCTACAGCCCGTTTGACCAGTTGCCGCCTTGGGTAGAAGCCATCGATACCTACGCGTACTACTACGGCGGGCCGATGTACGACATGGCAACCTGGGACAACCTGTATCAGGAATGCCTGAGCAAGTTCGCCGACAAGGAAAATGTGACCGTCATTCGCGCCGAAACCATCGACGCCATTCCCGACATTCAGCCCAGAACCGGTATCGAGAAATTCGACCTGGTGTACATTGATGCCAACCATCAATACGAGTACATCCTGCGCGACCTGATGTACTACCAGGACCTGGTGGCCGAAGATGGTTTCATGCTGCTCAATGATTGCTGCCACAGCCCCAATGGCACCAAGCAGAACCTTGGCGTTCTGGAGGCACTCAGCAGCTTCCTCAAACGCTCGGACTTCGTCCCGGTGGCCGTGACCAACACCGACTGGTCGGATGTGATCCTGGTTAGAAAAAACTCGGTCATGCTGCAGCTCGTGGACATTGCGATCACCAACTCGGATATCCCCTTCGTCGAGATTCCTCATCAACTGATGTCCGCCGCACGCGTTGTCTATGGCGCGCAGCGCACCAACATCAGTTTTGCCTGAGCCGAGACAAAGCCCCGGACATATGAAGAACCAATGCGCCCATTGATTATCCTTACCCTGCTCCTGCTGTGCGGCCCGCTTCAAGCCGCACCGCAGTGCGCAGACTTCCTGGGTGCATTGGGCGCGTACCCAAAGGGCATCGAGTACCTGGGATGCCGCCAGGAACCCGAACTGCAGACGGCCCCCTTAATCGCGACCTATAGGGTCAAAGGTGCCGAAGCAGGGGCTGCCGAGGGCTATCTGCACCACGCCTTCGGCATGCCGCGCCTGCTGTTTATGTGCTGCATGTGGGATTCATTTCGCCACTTCCACCGCGCCCCGCAGAGCGGCATCGGCTACGAAATCCTCATGGCTTCCGAAGAGACACCGGTCAACCAGCGCTCGCAATGGGCACAGATCGAGTTCTTCTACATCACCGTCAGCGTCGATACCCTCGAGCCCTGACCGGGCATCAGCCCTTGGCGTACTGCAGCAGCACCTCCAGCGGATGACGCAACTGGCGGTCTGCCATACGCTTGACCTGGCTGCGGCATGAATAGCCGGTCGCCAACGCCTCCCCCTGTTTATCCAGCTTGCCGGCCCAGGATTGCTCGAAGATGGTTCGCGAGGTGTCCTGGTTGCGCGCTTCGTGGCCATAGGTGCCGGACATGCCGCAGCAACCGGTCGCTTCGGTGAGCAGTTTCAGCCCCAGTCGCGCAAATACCTGCTCCCACTGGCGGGTACTGGCCGGCACGTTGGTTTTCTCGGTGCAGTGGGCCAGCAGACGGAAGGTTTCGCCGACGCCCGCGGCCTGTTCGGGCAGCACGTCGATCAACCATTCCTGCGGCAGCAGCACCTTCGGGCAGTCGCTCAGGCCTTCGACCTTCTGGTACTCCTGGCGGTACACCAGGGTCATGGCCGGGTCGAGGCCGACCAGTGGCACGCCGCAATCGGCCAGGGCCTTGAGCTGGTTGGCGTTGCGAATCGCCGCCTTGGCAAAGGCGCCAAGGAAGCCCTGAACATGCAAGGGTTTGCCGTTGGCGCTGTAGGGCGCGAGGAACACCTTGTGGCCAAGACGGTGGGCCAGCTCGATAAACGACGCCAGCAGCGGTGTTTCGAAGTAGCGGGTGAACGCATCCTGGACCAGCACGATGCTGCGCTCACGCTGGGCCGGGGTCAGTTCGCGCAGCGCCGGTACGCTGGCCGCGCGGACGTTGCAACGGGTCAGGGTGTTCTGCAGGTTGTAGCGGCTGATCAGCGGGCTGTCGAGCATGCCGACATGGCGCTCGAGCAGGCGGCTGACCCACTTCGACCCCATCACCGCGTTGTACAACCCTGGCGCATAGGCCATGTAGGGAATGCTGAACTCCAGCGAGCCGATCAGGTAGTCACGCAGCGGGCGCTGATAGCGACCGTGGTACAGCTCCAGGAAGCGCGAGCGAAACTCCGGCACGTTGACCTTGATCGGGCACTGCCCCGCGCAGGATTTGCACGCCAGGCAGCCGGCCATGGCTTCGTAGACTTCGTGGGAGAAATCGGCTTCGCCACGGGAGCGTGCCTGGTTGTTGCGCAGGCGTTTGGGCAGCTCCTTGAGCCACGAAGTCTTGTTCTTTGCCGCCGCCAATACATCGATGCTGGCCGCACCCTGCAGGCGCAACCATTCACGGATCAGCGAGGCGCGGCCCTTGGGCGAATGCTGGCGCTCACGGGTGGCCTTCCACGATGGGCACATGGCGTCGTTGGGGTCGAAGTTGTAGCAGGCGCCGTTGCCGTTGCAGTGCACGGCGCTGCCAAAGCTTTGCCAGACCCGCTCATCGATCTGCCGGTCAAAATCACCGCGCATTGGCGCTTCGTTGACCTTGATCAGGCCCTGCTCGCTATCGGGCGGGGTGCAGATCTTGCCGGGGTTGAGCTGGTTGTAGGGGTCGAACGCGCCCTTGAGCGACTGCAGTGCCGGGTACAGTTCACCGAAGAAATCCGGCACGTATTCCGAACGCAGGCCCTTGCCATGCTCCCCCCAGAGCAGGCCGCCATAACGCTGGGTCAGTGCCGCCACGGCATCGGAAATCGGCTTGACCAGTGCAGCCTGGGCCGGGTCTTTCATGTCCAGCGCCGGGCGTACGTGCAACACGCCGGCGTCGACATGACCGAACATGCCATAGGCCAGGCCGTAGCTGTCGAGCAATGCGCGGAAGTCGGCGATGTAGTCGGCCAACTGCTCTGGCGGTACGGCGGTGTCTTCAACGAACGGTTGCGGACGCACTTCGCCGTCGACGTTGCCAAGCAGGCCTA
This sequence comes from Pseudomonas sp. ZL2, assembly GCF_054788455.1. Taxonomy (NCBI): domain Bacteria; kingdom Pseudomonadati; phylum Pseudomonadota; class Gammaproteobacteria; order Pseudomonadales; family Pseudomonadaceae; genus Pseudomonas; species Pseudomonas sp. ZL2. Next base: position 82,026 of record NZ_JBGOGX010000005.1, read on the forward strand.
CCGAACGCTTGCGCATGGTGTAGACCCGGGTCACCGCCTCGGCGCCTTCGGCCAGGGTGTGGCCCAGACGCTCGACGCCGGTGTCAGCCTGCAGGTGGGCGACAAACGCCTGCACCCGCGCGTTCACTTCAGCCGGATCATCACCGCAGAACTCCACCAGGTTGATGCCCAGGGTCGGGCGCTCGGCTTCGGCGGGGAAGTACTCGGCGACGCTGTGCCAGACGATGTCCTTCATCGCCAGCATCAGTACCTTGGAGTCCACCGTCTCGATCGACAGCGGCTTGTGCGCCATCAGCGCATTGGCGTCGCGCAGGGCGTCCATGAAGCTGCTGTAACGCACGTTGACCAGCACAGCGTACTTCGGAATCGGCAGCACGTTGAGCTTGGCCTCGACCACGTAGCCCAGCGAGCCTTCGGCGCCGCACAGCACACTGTTAAGGTTGAAGCGGCCCTGCTCGTCGCGCAGGTGCGCCAGGTCGTAACCGGTCAGGCAGCGGTTGAGCTTGGGGAAGATGGTCTCGATCAGCTCGGCCTGGGTTTCCTGGATCTGCCGGGCCATGCGGTACACCTCACCGCTGCGGCCTGGTTGCGCGCAAGCCTGCTCCAGCGCCTGGTCATCGATGGGCAGGCTGTGCAGGCGCTCGCCGCCGAGCAGCACACTGTGCAGTTCAAGCACGTGATCGCGGGTCTTGCCGTAGGTGCAGCTGCCCTGGCCGCTGGCGTCGGTGTTGATCATGCCGCCGACGGTGGCGCGGTTGGAGGTCGACAGCTCCGGGGCGAAGAACAAGCCGTGGGGCTTGAGCGCGGCGTTGAGCTGGTCCTTGACCACCCCGGCCTGGACCCGCACCCAACGCTCCTCGACGTTGATCTCGAGGATGTTGTTCATGTGCCGCGACAGGTCGACGACGATGCCGTCGGTCAGCGACTGGCCGTTGGTACCGGTGCCGCCACCACGGGGGGTGAGCTTGACCTGGCGAAAGCGCGGTTCGGCCATCAGCGCGGCAACCCGGGCGACGTCCTCGGCATCCAGCGGGAACACCGCCGCTTGTGGCAGGCGCTGGTAGATCGAGTTATCGGTGGCGAGCACCGTGCGGGTGGCATAGTCGGCGCTAATCTGGCCACGGAAACCGTTGGCACGCAGGGCGGCGAGGAAATCGGAATAGTCGGCAGCAGGGGCGCTGGTCGGCAACTGGGCGATCATCAAAGGATGGCCTCTTTAATTTGGCTAATCACGGGATATCGGAACACTTGCTGGCTGAGCATAATTAGGTCAGCCTCAAGACACTGATATGCCAATGATCCCGGAGCGTGCCGCCGCGGACAACTGGATATTTCTGCCGCTATCGATGACTTTTACGAATGAATTACCGCCATCTAACGCCGTCCATGTCATTGCTGCTGGCTTTCGAAGCCGCCGCCCGGCATGAAAGCTACACCCGCGCCGCCACCGAGCTGTCGCTGACCCAGAGCGCGGTGAGCCGCCAGGTGCAGGCGCTGGAGCAGCAACTGGGCCTGACCCTGTTCCGCCGCGAAGGCCGCCAGGTGCGCCTGACTGATGTCGGTCGGCTGTATCAGCGGGAGATGAGCGAAGCCCTCGGGCGGATCCGCAGTGCTACTTTGCAGGCCATGGCTTACCAGTCTGGCGAAGGCAGCCTGCGCCTGGCGACCCTGCCGACCTTCGGCTCCAAATGGCTGCTGCCGCGCCTGCATGAGTTCTACAAGCTGCACCCGGGCATGCTGGTGCACATCAATTCACGCATCGAAGCCATCGATTTTGAAACCAGCGGCATCGACGCCGCCATCGTCGTCGGTAATGCCGACGTACCGGGGCTGGTCTGTCATCGCCTGCATGCCGAAGAGTTGCTGGTGATCCTCTCGCCGGACACCGCCGCCGGCCAGGCCGACTGGTCACCGCCGCGCCTGCATGAGCAGTTGCTGCTCAACGTGGCCAACAACCCCAACGCCTGGGGCGAATGGTTTTCCCACCATGGCCTGGCGCACCGCAGCATGCGCCTGGGGCCCAGCTTCGAGCTGACTTCGCACCTGATCCAGGCAGTGCGCGCCGGCATCGGCATCGGCCTGGTACCGCGCATCCTGGTGGCCGACGAGCTGGCCAGCGGTGAACTGGTCAGTGCCGGTGCACCGTTTGCCAGCCAGCGCAGCTATTACCTGATCTACCCGCCACGCAACCAGTCGCTGCCATCGCTGATGGCATTTCGCGGCTGGTTGCTGGGGCAGATCTGAGGCGCTGGCTCAGATGCTCAGGCAGATCTTGCCGAAGTGCTGGTTGCTTTCCTGATAGCGGAAGGCTTCGACGATCTGCTCCAGGTCGAAGGTCTTGTCCACGACCGGGCGCAAGCCATTGGCATCGATGGCGCGGACCATCGCCTGCTGCTGGGCACGGCTGCCCACCAGCACGCCTTGCAGGCGAATCTGCCGTACCAGGGCCTGGACCAGCGGCAGGTTGCCCGCCACGCCGGTCAGAATACCGATCAGCGACACATGCCCGCCGATACGCGCAGCGATCATTGATTGCTCGAGGGTCGCCGGGCCACCGACTTCGATCACGTGATCGACACCGCGGTTGGCGGTGAGCTGGCGCACCTTCTCGCCCCAGGCCGGAGTCTTGCGGTAGTTGATCAGGTGGTCGGCGCCGAGGGCCTTGAGGCGTTCGAGCTTGTCGTCGCTGGAGGACGTGGCGATCACCGTGGCACCGGCCAGCTTGGCGAACTGCAGGGCGAAAATCGACACGCCACCAGTACCTTGCACCAGCACGGTATCGCCTGGCTTGAGCGAGTCATCGGCCATCAGTGCGCGCCAGGCGGTGAGGCCGGCGGTGGTCAGGGTCGCCGCTTCGGCGTGGCTGTAGCCCTTGGGCGCATGGGTAAAAGAGGTTGCGCGGGCAGTCACCTGTTCGCGGGCGTAACCATCGATGCCGTCGCCCGGTACGCTGGCGAAACCTTCGACCAACGGCTGGCCGTCCAGCCAGTCTGGGAAGAAGGTGCTGACCACCGAATCGCCCACGGCGAACTCGCTCACGCCAGCACCCACTGCGGTCACCACACCGGCGCCGTCGGCCATGGGGATACGCGGCGCAGTCGGCCCCCACATGCCGCTGACCACGGCGAAGTCGTGATAGTTGAGCGAGTTGGCGTGCAGGCGCACGCTGATTTCGCCGGCTTGCGGCGCCGCAGCCTCGCGGGTGCCTACCTGCACCTTGTCGTAACCACCGCCGGTCTGGACGATAATGGCCCTGCTGGTCATGGAAACCTCCTGAGTCGATTGGGCAAATAGCTGACCAGTCTTTGCCTGCCCCTGCCCCAGGTCAAGCACGAGCGCTTGCATAGTGCGCCAGCAAACCACAATAATGCGACTAATTATCAATTACTCGATATTGCCTCACCATGCCCGCTCCCGATCATGCTGCCCTGCACGCGCTCTACAGCGAACATAACGGTTGGTTGAAGAACTGGCTGCGCGCCCGCCTGGGCAATGCCAGCGATGCCGCCGACCTGGCCCAGGACACCTTTATCCGGGTTTTGAACGCGCGCAATGCAGACACCATTCGCGAGCCGCGCAGCTACCTGGGCGCCATTGCCCATGCGCTGATGATCGACAAGTTCCGCCGCAAAGCGCTCGAACAGGCCTACCTGGACGAACTGGCGTTGCGCCCGGAGCGGGTCGCCGAATCGCCGGAAAGCCGCTTGCTGATCCTCGAAACCTTGCTGGCCGTGGACCAGATGCTCGATGGCCTGGGCGAGCGCACGCGCAATATTTTCCTGGCCGTGCAGCTCGAAGGCCTGAGCTATGTGGCCACCGCTGAGCGCCTGGGAGTGTCGGTGACCACGGTGAAGAAGCACCTGATCCGCGCCATGACCCACTGCCTGCTACTGACGGACGACTGACATGGCCCAGCCGCTGGACTATCGCACCCTCGAAGCTGCCGCCACCTGGTACGTGCAGCTCAACGCCGCGCCGCCCAGCGATGCGCAGTTGCAGGCCTGGCAAGACTGGCTGGGCAAGAGCCAGGCCCATGCCCAGGCCTGGGCGCGGGTAGAAAAGCTGCAGCGTCAGTTGGGACGACTGCCGGCCGATGTCGCCCTGCCGGCCCTGGCCGGTGTGCGCGCCCGGCGCCGCGCCGTACTCAAGACCCTGGCCCTGCTCATGGCCGTCGGTGCAACCGGCTGGGCCGTACGGGAAAGCACCCCGGGCCAGGCCTGGATGGCCGAGTTGCGCACCGGCAAGGGCCAGCGCCGCCAGGTACGCCTCGCCGACGGCAGCCAGCTCGAACTCAACACCGACAGCGCTGTGGATATCCGCTACGACGGCCAGCAACGCCTGCTGCGCCTTTACAGCGGTGAAATCATGGTGCAGACCGCACGCGATAGTGCGGCTCGCCCGTTCATTGTCGAAACTGCCGAAGGCCGGGTGCGCGCCCTGGGCACGCGCTTCAACGTCCGTAGCGACAACGGCCTGAGCCGCGTCAGCGTGCTCGAGCATGCGGTTGAAGTACGCCCGCTCGACCAGCCGCTGCTGATGCTGCGCCTGGAGACCGGACAAAGCGTCAGCTTCGACCGCACGCAGATTGCTGCCGCCAGCACCGCCCTGCCCGGCACCGGAGCCTGGACCCAGGGCATGCTGACCGTGATCGAATGGCGCCTGGGCGACTTCATCAGTGAACTGCGCCGCTACCGCCCCGGCGTGCTGCGCTGTGCCGAGAGCATTGCCGACCTGCGCCTGTCCGGCGCCTTTCGTATCGACGACACCGACACCGTCCTGGAAAACCTTGGCGTGTCGTTGCCGGTCAGGGTGCGTTACATGACCCGCTACTGGGTCAGCATTGAAGCAGTCTGAAGAAATTTCACACAAAGGGTTGCCGATTTTCATTCTCATTCGGCTACGCAGTTAAAGCGGCAAATTTCGACCGCCCCTCTGCCCAGCCAATCGAAGGAAATCCTGCATGACCCCGACTTGTCCGCGCGCACCCCGCCCTCTGGTTCGCGCTGTCCACCTGGCGCTGTTCGGCATGACCCTGGCGCCTTTGCCGCTGCTCGCGCTGCTGCCTGCCCAGGCCATGGCGCAGAGCGCCAGCACGCAATTCCAGATCGCCCCGGGCCCGCTGGGCACCACTCTGAGCCTGTTCGCCACCCGCGCCAACATTACCCTGTCGTTCGATGCCCGCCAGACTCAGGGCCAGCAGTCGGCCGGCCTGCAGGGCAACTATTCGGTGGAAGAAGGCCTGGCCCGTCTGCTCAGCGGTACCGGCCTGCAGGCTCAGCGTCAGTCCAACGGCGGCTACGTATTGGTGCCGGCCAACACCGGCGCAGCGATGGAACTGGGCGCCACCAGCATCAACGCCCAGGGTCTGGGTGAAACCACCGAGGGCACCCATTCCTACACCACGGCGGCGACCCGTACCGCGACCAAGCTGCCGCTGTCGATCCGCGAAACACCGCAAACCATCACCGTGGTCACCCGCCAGCAGATGGACGACCAGGGCGCCCAGAGCATTTCCGATGTACTGCGCAACACCCCCGGCGTGTCGGCGCAAACCTATGACAGCGACCGCACCGAGTTCACCAGCCGCGGCCTGGTGATCACCAACTACCAGTACGACGGCGTCAACACCGTGTATGACGGTGTGTATGGCGAAGGCACCGCCCACGTCGACATGGCCATCTACGACCGGGTGGAAGTGCTCAAGGGCGCCACCGGCCTGATGACCGGCTCCGGCGACCCGTCGGCCACGGTCAACCTGATCCGCAAAAAACCGACCGCGCAGTTCCAGGGTTCGCTGACCGGCAGTGCCGGCAGCTGGGATAACTACCGTGGCGAAGTCGATGTCTCCGGCCCGATCAACAGCAGCGGCAGCGTGCGCGGGCGCTTCGTCAGCGCCCAGCAGGACAAGAAGGGCTACCAGGACCACTACCAGCAGAGCAAAGAGGTGTACTACGGCATCCTCGAAGCCGACATCACCCCGGACACCCTGCTGACCGTCGGCATCGACCAGCAGACCACCACCCCGCGTGGCAGCTCCTGGACCGGTAACCCGGTGTATTACACCGACGGCGGCCGCACGGACTTCTCACGCTCGTTCAACCCGGGCGCCGACTGGAGCCGCCGCGACTTCCAGAACCGTACCTACTTCGCCTCGCTGGAGCAGGCGCTGGCCAACGACTGGTCGCTCAAACTCACCGTCAACCAGCTGCAAAGCGACCACGACACCCGCCTGGCCTCGGCCAGTGGCGGTGCGCCGGATCGCAATGGCGATGGCATGTCGTTCTTCTGGGGCCGCTGGGAAGGCCATCGGGTGCAGAACAGCGCCGACCTCAACCTCTCGGGCCCGTTCACCCTGTTCGGTCGCCAGCATGACCTGGTCGTCGGTCTGGACACCAACCATTCGCGCCAGACTGGCGCCACCTGGGACACCAGCGAGTTTGCCATGGTGCCCGGCAGCATCTTTGACTGGGACGGCCACATCGGCGTGCCGGACTTCCCGAAAAACGGCAAGTACGAACAGAAAAAGAGCCAGAACGGCGCCTACATCGCTACCCGCCTGCACCCGACCGACGACCTCTCGGTGATACTCGGCACCCGGGTCAGCACCTTCAAGTACGACGACAACTACGACTACGACGGCCTCAACCCGACCTTCCAGGACAGCCAGTCCGGCTACAAGCAACATGGCGTGGTCACCCCGTACGCCGGTGTCGTCTATGACCTCGACGACACCTACTCGGTGTACGCCAGCTACACCTCGATCTACCAGCCACAGAGCAACAAGGACAGCAATGGCGCGACCCTTGATCCGGTCGAAGGCGACAGCTACGAAACCGGCCTCAAGGCGGCCTACTTCGACGGCAAGCTCAACGCCAGCCTGGCGCTGTTCCGCATCGAGCAGGACAACGTCGCCGAGTCGATCGGCACCAACCCTGCGACCAACGAGGGCATCTACAAGGCCACCAGTGGCGCCACCACCCAGGGCATCGAGCTGGAAATCGCCGGCGAACTGCAGGAAGGCTGGAACCTCTCGGCAGGCTACACCTACGCACGCTCGCGCGATGCCGACGAGCAGCGCATCTATGGCTTCCCGATGAGCACCAGCAAGCCTGAGCACCTGGTGCGGATGTTCACCACCTACCGTTTGCCGGGGGTGCTGGATAAAGTGACCGTGGGCGGGGGAATCAACTGGCAGAGCGCGTTCTACGGCAAGATCTACAATCGCTCGGTGAACGACTACACCTTCATCAAGCAAGGCGGCTACACCCTGGTCGACCTGATGACCCGCTACCAGTACAACGAACAGTTGAGCTTCACAGTCAATGCCAACAACGTGTTCGACAAGCGCTACCTGAGCGGGCTGGGCAACTTCGATACCACCTACTACGGTGATCCGCGCAATGTGATGCTGACCACGCGCTGGGAGTTCTGAGTAAGGTGTGAGGGCCTCATCGCTGGCGAGCCAGCTCCCACAAGGACCGCGTGCAGCCCACCTGTGGGAGCCGGCCTTGCCAGCTATTGGTCGAGCATCACCTGCAGCGCACGACAATCCGCCGCATGCCAGTCGGCCAGTTCCGGCCAGGGATTGTCCGGCAGGTTGACCAGAATCGTCCGCGCCCCCGCCGCCCGGCCGCAATCCAGGTCAAAGCGATAATCGCCGACCATGACCATCTCGGTCGGCGCCACGTCCCAGGCTTCGGCCAGCTTCAACAAGCCACCCGGGTGTGGTTTGGGCGGTGCTTCATCGCGACCGACGATGTGCTCGACGGCAAAGCAGTCAGCCAGGCCGATGGCCTCCAGAGTGATATGCGCCAGCTCACGGGCATTGCGGGTGAGGATGCCCAACCGACAACCACGCGCCGCCAGGTCGCGGACCAGCTCCACGGCGCCGGTAGCCGGGCGCGAGCCGATCGCCAGCTCACGCTCATGTTCCAGCAGCCAGGCGTGCTTGGCGGCGGCCTCGGCGGCCGGCAAAGCCGCCAGGTGGGTAAGGATGTCGTGCGTCTGCGGAATCTCCAGCGCCTCCTTGATCGCCGCAAAATCGTGCACGGCGACGGTCAGGGTACCGTCCATGTCGAACACCCAGTGGCGAATCTGCTGCAGGCTCATTGCCAATCCTTGCGATGACGAATCAGGCCTTCCTGGCACGACGAGGCCACTAGATGCCCGGCCTGGTTGTAGATGTTGCCGCGGGCAAAACCACGGGCATTGCCGGCCCACGGGCTGTCCATGGCGTACAGCAGCCACTGGTCGGCGCGCAGGTTGCCGTGGAACCACAGCGCGTGGTCGAGGCTGGCAATCTGCATGTCTTTCTGCCACACCGATTTGCCATGGGGCAGCAGCGAAGTGGTCAGCAGGCCGAAGTCCGAGGCGTAGGCGAGCATGTACTTGTGCAGCGCCGGCACATCCGGCAGGTTGCCATCGGCGCGGAACCAGACGTACTTCACCGGCTCGCCCGGCTTGGGGTTGAACGGGTCCTCGGCGGTCACCGGGCGCATTTCGATCGGCTTGGCGCAGAGCATCTTGTCGCGGATGGCTTCAGGCAGGCGATCGGCCATGCCCTTGGCCAGCTCGACTTCCGACGGCAGGTTCTCCGGGCCGACCACATTGGGCATCTGGCTCTGGTGCTCGAAACCTTCTTCGTCGTACTGGAACGAGGCGCTGCAGGTGAAGATGGTCTTGCCCTTCTGGATCGCGGTCACCCGCCGGGTGCTGAAACTGCCGCCATCGCGCACGCGGTCGACCGAATAGACCACCGGCATGCTGGCATCGCCCGGGCGCAGGAAGTAACCGTGCAGCGAGTGCACATGACGCGCCTCTTCGACCGTCTGGCTGGCCGCCGACAGCGACTGGCCCAGTACCTGTCCACCGTACAGCTGCCGAAAGCCCAGGTCCTGGCTTCGCCCGCGGAACAGGTTTTCCTCGATCGATTCCAGGCTCAACAGGTCAACCAGATCGTCCAACACGTGGCTCATTCAAGATTCTCCAAGGCAATGCGCAACTGCTGCAAATAATACAGGGTTTGTCATTGCCAGCCCGTATGTTCTGCAATTCAGCCGCGCAGGGTAGCTTGCCACTGGGCGCGGTCGATGCGGTACAGCACGTGCGGGCGCAGGGGGTGGCCAGGCTCTAGCTTGGGGTGTTCGAAGCTGCCTGCCAGGTCCTGCTGCATGCCGATGGCCTGCATGACTTTCTGCGACGCCAGGTTGCTTTGCGTGGTGAACGACACCACCTGCTCCAGGCCCAGTTGAGCGAAGGCGCAGCGCAGGCTGGTCCAGGCTGCTTCACTGGCAAACCCCAGCCCCCAGTGACGCCGGGCCAGGCGCCAGCCGATCTCCACCGCTGGGGCGAAGTCGGCGTCAAAACTAACATTGAGCAGGCCGGTCATGCCGATGAAAGCGCCGGTATCCTTGCGTTCCAGGGCCCATAGGCCATAGCCGTATTCATTGAAGTGACCGCGGATCCGGCCGATCAGCGCGGCGCTCTCGACCCGGGTCAACGGCGCAGGAAAGTAGCGCATGACCATAGGGTCGGCGCACATGGCGGCGAACTCGGCGAGGTCGTCATCCTGCCATTGGCGCAACTGCAGCCGCGCGCTTTCAAGTTGCAGTATCGGGGTCATGCTCGGCTCCTTATCCACAGCCTGCAGTTTACAGCGTAGGCTGTTCATCGGCTGCTGGCGCTTCAGTGCTGGTAGCACAACAAGGCAAGGAGCTGGCAAGATCGATTCCTGCTCTGACCAAGACCCTGCCATGCCCCTGCCGCTGATCTATCACGACGACTACAGCCCGGCGTTCCCCGCCGAGCACCGCTTTCCGATGGACAAGTTCCGCCTGTTGCGCGATCACCTGGTCGCCAGCGGCCTGACCACGGATGCGGCGCTGCTACGCCCGGAAATCTGCCCCAACGATATCCTCGCCCTGGCCCACGACCGCGCCTACATCGAGCGCTACATGCATGGCGAGCTGTCGCGTGAAGACCAGCGCCGCCTCGGCCTGCCCTGGAGCGAAGCCCTGGCGCGGCGTACCGTGCGTGCGGTCGGCGGCTCGCTGCTGGCCGCCGAGCAGGCGCTGGAGCACGGCATCGCCTGCCATTTGGCGGGAGGTACCCATCATGCCCATTACGATCACCCGGCCGGTTTCTGCATCTTCAATGACCTGGCAGTGATCAGCCATTACCTGCTGGAAGCCGGGCGGGTGCACAAGGTGCTGATCTTCGATTGCGACGTGCACCAGGGCGACGGTACCGCGCGCATCCTCCACGACACCGCGGATGCCATCACCGTGTCGCTGCATTGCGAGCAGAACTTCCCGGCGCGCAAGGCTGAAAGCGACTGGGACATTCCGCTGCCGCGCGGCATGGGTGACCAGGCTTACCTGAAGGTGGTGGATGACGCGCTCAACTACCTGCTGCCGCTGTATCGCCCTGACCTGGTGCTGTACGACGCCGGCGTCGACGTGCACAAGGACGACGCCCTGGGGTATCTGCAACTCACCGATGAAGGCGTCGCCGCGCGTGACGAAAGCGTGCTGCGCCACTGCCTGGGGCGTGACATCCCGGTGGTCGGCGTGATTGGCGGAGGCTACAGCAAGGACCGCGAGGCCCTCGCCCGCCGTCACGGGATACTGCACCACAGCGCCAGTCGCGTGCTGGGTTACTCACAATGACTGTGGAACCGCCTGTGGATAACCTGCTGGAAACCCCCTCAAGGCCTTTAACCACCTGGCCTTGAGGCTGCTGTTCATTTTTTGATCAGTGTTTCCGGGCGGCCCGCTAAGGTAGAATGCCGGCTCTTTTTCCCAGCTTGCAGCCGACCATGACCGACACCCGCCCCACCGACCGCCCACACGTTGCCATTATCGGAGGCGGGCCGGCCGGGTTGATGGCCGCCGAAGTGCTGAGCCAGGCCGGGGTCGCCGTCGAGCTGTACGACGCCATGCCCTCGGTGGGCCGCAAGTTCCTCCTGGCCGGGGTCGGTGGCATGAACATCACCCATTCCGAGCCTTACCCGGCGTTCATCGCCCGCTATGCCGAACGCACGAATGAAGTTGCCCGCCTGCTCGAAGGCTTCGATGCCGACGTGCTGCGCCAGTGGATTCACGACCTGGGTATCGAAACCTTCGTCGGCAGTTCCGGCCGGGTCTTCCCCCGCGACATGAAAGCCGCGCCGCTGCTACGCGCCTGGCTCAAGCGCCTGCGCGACGCCGGAGTAGTTATCCACACCCGCCATCGCTGGCTGGGCTGGAACGCCGAAGGAGCCTTGCGGATCGCTTATCCACAGGGCGAACTGGCGCTCAAGCCGACGGCCACCGTGCTGGCGCTGGGCGGCGGCAGCTGGGCGCGGTTGGGCTCGGATGCAGCCTGGCTGCCCTGGCTGCAAGCGCAAGGCGTGCAGATTGCGCCGTTGCAGGCGGCCAACAGTGGCTTCGAGGTCGAGGGCTGGAGCGCTGTGCTCAAGGACAAGTTTGCCGGCGCGCCGCTGAAGAATATCGCCCTGAGCCTTGCAGGCCATGCACCGCGCCTGGGAGAGTGCGTGCTCACCGCACAAGGGCTGGAAGGCAGCCTGGTATACGCCTGGTCGGCGCAGATTCGCGAGGCGATCAACCGCGATGGCAGCGCCAGGGTACTGATCGACCTGCTGCCCAACCGGCCTGTGGATAAAATCCAGCAGGCCCTGGCCAAGCCGCGGGGTTCACGCTCGATGGCCAAGCATCTGCACAGTCAACTGGGGCTGGACGGGGTCAAGGCAGCGCTGTTGCGCGAGCAGACCGATCAGCAGACCTTTGCCGAACCGGCGTTGCTGGCGCAAGCGATCAAGGCCTTGCCGGTCACCCTGGTGCGCCCTCGCCCGCTGGATGAAGCGATCAGCAGTGCCGGTGGGGTGACCTTCGAAGCGCTGGATGAACGCTTGATGCTCAAGCAGATGCCCGGCGTGTTCTGTGCCGGCGAGATGCTCGACTGGGAGGCGCCGACGGGCGGCTATCTGCTGACGGCCTGTTTTGCCAGTGGGCGCAAGGCGGGGTTGGGGTTGCTGGAGTGGCTCAAGGCCTAAGGGAAGGCTTCGCCTTCCATCGCCGGCAAGTCCGGCTCCCACAGGTTATCGCTGCCCTCTGTAGGAGCGGGCTTGACCCGCGATGGCGTACTCAAGGCTTGCGCTTGCGCGGCCCGGTGTTGAAAGTCGGCACCTTGCGCACCGGCTTGGCCTGCGGCGCCGCCGCTGGCGTTTCAGCGCTGTCCAGCCAACGCCCGAGGCTGCGTTTGCTGCTGTTCTCCTTGGGCTTCTTCGGCTTTTTCGGCTTCTTCAGCACCTGGCCATTGGCGTCGGTCATCGGCACCTTGTGGTCCGGAGTGAAGTCCGGCTCTTCATGGCGCGGCAAGGTCTTGCGGGTCAGGGTTTCAATCGCCGACAGCAGTTGAACCTCGTCGGCACACACCAGCGAAATCGCCTCACCACTGTTGCCCTTGCGCCCGGTACGGCCGATGCGGTGGATGTAATCCTCGGCCACGATCGGCAGGTCGAAGTTGACCACCAGCGGCAGGTCGTCGATATCCAGCCCGCGCGCCGCCACATCGGTGGCTACCAGAATCTGGATCTCGCGCGCCTTGAAGCTGTCCAGTGCACGCTGGCGAGTGGCCTGAGGCTTGTCGCCGTGGATACCGTCGGCGTTGACACCCTGGCCACGCAGGCGCTCGACCAACTGGTCAACGCCATTACGGGTTTTGGCAAACACCAGCACCTGCTTCCAGCGCTGTTTGCGCATCAGGTGACTGAACAGCTCTGGCTTGCGCTTCTTGTCCACCGGCACGATCCACTGCTTAACGGTGCTGGCGGTGACGTTGCGCGGGCTGACTTCAATGCTCAACGGATCATTGAGGGTTTGTGCGGCCAGTTGGCGGATCTCGTCGGAGAAAGTTGCCGAGAACAGCAGGGTTTGCCGGCGTGCCGGCAAGGCGGCGTACACCGCGCGCAGCTCTTCGGCAAAACCGAGGTCGAGCATGCGGTCCGCTTCATCGAGCACCAGCGCCTGCAGCTGGTTGAACTTCACCGCGTTCTGGCGGAACAGGTCGAGCAAACGGCCGGGGGTGGCCACCAGCAGGTCGATACCCTTGCGCAGCTTCATCATCTGCGGGTTGATGCTGACGCCGCCATACACCGCGTAGGTACTCAGTGGCAGGTGCTCGGCGTAGTCGCGAATGTTGGCGTGTACCTGTTCGGCCAGTTCGCGGGTCGGCACCAGCACCAGCGCGCGTACCGAGTTGCTGGCGACCTTGGCCCCTTCCAGGGTCAGGCGCTGCAACAGCGGCAGGGCAAAACCTGCGGTCTTGCCGGTGCCGGTCTGGGCGGCAGCCATCAGGTCGCGGCCGGCCAGTACGGCAGGAATGGCCTGGGCCTGGACCGGGGTCGGGGTGTTGTAGTCCAGGCGCTCGAGCGCGCGCAGCAAGGGTTCGATCAGGCCGAGTTTGGCGAAAGTCATGGCAATACCGTCAGGGGAATTCAGCAATGGCGGCAGTTTACCTTGTTCAGGCCCGGCGCGTGCCCCTGTCGGTATCAGCCTGGCGGTTGAAAGCGTACCTTGAGCAGACGATCGACACCTTCCCCCAGATAGAACGAAAAGGGCCTGCCGCTCTGGTAGGCAACCGCTCGACAAGCGTCGAATGCCTCGGGGTCGTTGCGGATGAAGTACATGTAAGGCTGATACCTGACGGTGCCAATCGAGCCGAACTCGAACACCAGACGGTCTACAGTGTCCGGGCGGTCGATGCGTACCCGCATACCGCCCATCTCCAGACGTTCGAGCAACTGCTGATCATCGAAAAATAGCTGCGCCGGCGCCTGGACTTGCTCACCGCTGGCCATGCGCAACTTCATTTCGCCGCGCAGGTCGCTGCCACTGACATCGAACTCGGTCACCTCGAAGGGCAACGCTGCCTGCAGCCTGGCATTGGCCTCACAGATCATATCGGCCTGCGGCTTTTGCGCAGTCGCCTGCTCTTTGCGTCGCAACTGCACATCGATTCCAGAGCGAAAACTGAAGTGCAGTGGCAGCGACACCTCACCGAGTGCGACGATCTCCCTGGGCGCCGGGCCGAAGTCATAAACACCCAGGCCCAGCTTTCGCGCCTGGCGCATGTCGACCATCAGCCGGCCACTGAGCCGGGCCGCTTCACGAGCGGGCTCGAATGACTCGAACAACGCCTGCAGATCCTGGCGCTGCCTGGCATTCAGGGCATCATCGGCAAAGCGCAGCTGCAGTGCCCGCCGGCTGTCGGGATCGAGCACCAGGTCGATCTTTTGTGTATCGATCTGCTGCGTAGCGATGATCTGCTGCAGCGCCTGGACATAGCGCGGGTCGATTTCGTCGCTGGCGCTGGTGCGGGTAACCGACTCCTGAAAATACAGGGTCATGAAGGTGCTTCGGTCGTCGCGCAACATGACCATGCATACCGCGACCACTGCCACGCAACCCACGATCTTCACTGCCGTCCTGGCAAAACGTCCTTTCATTTACAGAGTTCACCTTCCACTTCGCCAACGGGTTTGGCCTTTTCAACTGCCGGTCGGCGCCACTGCGGCACACCGATCAACACCACGGCGCCAATGATAACCGCCATTGCCACGCATTCCTCGAAACCGATCTGTTCGCCGGCAAAAACGATCCCCAGCAGCACCGCCACTGCCGGGTTGACGTAGGCATAGCTGGTGGCTGCGGCCGGACGCACGTGCTTGAGCAGGTACATGTAGGCGCTGAAGGCCAGGATCGAGCCAAAGAACACCAGGTAGGCCAGCGCCCCCCAGCCGGCGGCGGTGGGCATCTGGGTCATGCGTTCGCCGCTCAACGCGCTGCCGAGCAGCAAGACCACGCCACCAACGAGCATTTCCGCGGCACTGGCCATCGGCCCCTGGGGCAGCGGCAGGCTTTTGCTCCATACCGAGCCGAAGGCCCAGGAGGCGGCGGCAAACAGGATCAGCGCGGCACCGACGGGGCTGGCCTGCAGGTTGGAGCCGAGGTTGAGCAAGGCGATGCCAACCAGGCCGAGGACAATCCCGGCCCATTCCAGGCGAGTGTTGCGATGGCCCCAGAGCAGGCCGAACATCAAGGTGAACAGCGGCACTGTGGCCACCGCCAGCGCGGCCACACCAGAGGCCACGCCAGCGTGCTCGGCCAGGGTCACGCCACCGTTGCCACAGCTGAGCAGCAATACACCGATGACACCCGCTGCCCGCCATTGCGGCCAGGTCGGTGCCGGCACGCCGCGCCAGCGCAAAAAGCCGTAGAGCAAGGAACCGGCAATGACAAAACGCACCCCGGCCATCAGCAACGGCGGCCAGGATTCGACGCCGATGCGAATCACCAGGTAGGTCGAGCCCCAGACCAGGTACAAGGCGAGAAAGGCGCCGATCAAGACTAACGGGAAGCGACGGGAGGCAGGCATGGGGGGCTCGAATTATGGGTGTCGGGCGGTTAGTTTAGAAAGGCAGCACGGCAAACATAAGTTACAAAACCTGTTTAAACGAGCCGTACACTTTTGAAACAACGGTTATTCAGGTCTTGCACCTTTGAATCGACAATCAGCCTCTGGAAGCCCATGGACAAGTACGATCGCATGCTCCTCAGCGCCCTGCTGGACAACGGCCGCGCCTCCTTCGCCGAACTCGCGCGCAAGGTCAATCTCTCCGCCCCGGCGGTGGCCGAACGGGTGGCCAAGCTTGAAGCCAGCGGGGTGATTACCGGCTATCAGGCCAAGGTCGACCTGGAGAAAATCGGCCTGCCGATCCAGTGCGTGATCGAGCTGCGCCTGGCCAGCCATGGCAACCAGCAGACCTTTGAGGAGCTCACGCAGATCCCGCAACTGACCGAGTGCCACCGGGTGACCGGCGACCCCTGCGTGATCATGCAGGCGGCCGTGGCCTCGATGCCGGAACTGGAGGAACTGATCAACCGCATCGCCCAGTTCGGCTTCAGCAAGACTTCGATCATTCTCTCCAGCGCGGTGGAGCGGCGCCTGCCGCTGGGCCACCTGGAGCACAACGGCAAGAAGGCCTAGCGATAGTTGTTCAGCGCTTCGCCGATCTTCGCCGCGGGGACTTTCTGCAGGCTGCAGAACAACTGGTGGGAGACGCCGTTGACGCCCTGCTGGCGCAATTGCCCGGCCAGGTGCTGGGCAAGGTTGGCGGCCATTTCCGCATCGGCCATGGCCCGGTGCGCGGTGCCGGTGTCAGGCAGGCCGGCCCAACGGGTCAGGGTGCCCAATTTGTGGTTAGGCGCCGATGGCATCAGGCGCCGCGCCAGCAACATCGAACAGGCGAACCGCTGGCTGCGGCTACGGCCGATCTGTGAAAGCTCGTAGTCCCAGAATTTCTGGTCGAACGAGGCGTTGTGGGCGAGCATCGGCGTATCGCCAACGAACTCGGCCACCTCGTTCATCACCCGGGCGATCGGTGGCGCACTGCGCAGCATGGCGGTGGTGATGCCGGTCAAGCCGGCGACAAACGCCGGCACCGGCACCCCGGCATTCATCAGGCTTTGATAGCGCTCGACGATGCGCCCGCGCTCCAGCATGACCACCGCCACCTCCGTGGCCCGGCAACCGGCCCCTGGTGAAATACCGGTGGTTTCAAAGTCGATGACAGCGATACGTTCCAAAACGACAACCTCGGAAATCTTAATGCTTGAGCAGCAGGCTGCCCTCGATGGGCACATAACGGCTGGCCGCGCGAATCAGTGAATTGGCGGTCAGCCCCGGCACGCCATAGGCGACGGCCTGAATGCCGTGACGGCTGATGACCCGCTCGAGCAGCAGGTCGAAATCGCCATCGCCGGAAGCCAGCACCACCTCATCGACCCGCGCGGCGGCGTCGATCACATCGAGGGTGATGCCCACGTCCCAGTCGCCCTTGGCCGAGCCGTCGCTGCGCTGGATATAGGGTTTGAGTTTGACTGTGAAACCAAGGTTGCGCAGTATCTGTTGAAACTGCTGCTGCTTGCTGTCGCCGCGGTCGATGGCGTAGGCCACCGCTTCGACGATCTGCCCGTGCTGGCTGATGTCGGCCCACAGCGCCGCGTAGTTGAAGTGGCAACCGTAGGCCTGGCGCACGGTGTAGTAGAGGTTCTGCACATCGGCGAATACCGCGATCTTCTTCACCGCTTTTCCTCATGGCGCCACGGCGCTGTTACCGGCCGCCGCACACCGGGGCCGTTTCGGCGCCCAGTATGCCAGCCCGCGAGCCATGCGGGTAAGCGCGGTCAGACGAAGCTGTCGTCGTCACCGCCGAAGAAGCCGCCGTCATCATTGCCGTAGTCGGTGTCCATGAAGCCGCCCTGGTCATTGCCATAGCTGCCATTGTCGGCGGTCAGGCGTTGCTCGTCGTTGCTGCCCCAGCCGCCCGTGTCGCTGGCGGGCGCCGGTTCTTCCTTGATCACCTCGACCACTTCTTCAGGCTGCGAGTGGTGGTTGAACAGGCTGCTGATACCCTGGGCCAGCATCACCCCGCCGGCCACGCCAGCGGCAGTCTGCAGCGCGCCACCGAGAAAGCTGCTGGCACCACCGCGGGCCGGAGCCTGGGCGGGAGCTGCGTTGAAACCCTGCTGCTGGGCAGGTTGGTTGAATGACGGGCGCGACGGTTCGCGCCAACCGCCGCCACGGCTGGGAGTGCTGGCGGGGGCCGGGTTCTGTACCGGCTGTGGATCGCGGGTGCCACTGCCGAATATGCTCGACAAGAAGCCGCCGCCGCTGCTCGGCGCGGTCGCTGCAACCTGGGCCCTGGCCTGTTTCAGCTCGGCCTCCAGCTGTTTGTTCTGTTCGTCGAGACGCTTGAGCGCCGCTTCCTGCACCAGGATCGCCTGGGCCATGTAGTAAGGCGCCGCGGGTTGCTGCTGCAGGTGTTCGCCGATGCGCGCCTGGGCCTGGGCGTCGCGCGGCACAGCCGGGTCCTCGGCTTGCTTGAGCCGACCGAACAGGCCGTCGATCAGGGTTTGTTCTTCACTGTTCATGGGCAACCTCACTGCAAAACCGGAAAATCGAGTACGGGTAAAATGGGGTGCCGGGGCCGTAGATTCAACACAAGCCGGGATTAAACTTTCTTCAGGTTGGCCTACGGCTGGGCTAAAGTGACGCCCTGCTTTTTTTCAATGCGATATCGACCGATGAATCCGCTTAGTGTTCTGCGCGACTCCCTGTATTTCTTCCGCCGTCACCTGCTGAGCATTGCCCAGCTGTGCCTGCCGCTGGTGGTGCTCGAAGCACTGTGCACCCAGCTGCTGAACCAGCAACTGGGCGAGGATGCCTCGCCAGGCTACGGCATGCTGGTCAGCCTGCTGTTCTACCCGTTGTACAGCGCCGCGCTGATCCTCTACCTCGACACCCGCAGCAACGGCTACACCCCGCTCAAGCGCAACCTGCTGGCCATGGCCTTGCGCCTGTGGCCGTCGTTCGCCCTGATGGTGATGCTCAGCTCGTTGCTGATCATGGCCGGCGCCGCGCTGTTCATCATTCCCGGCATCTGGGTGATGATCCATCTGGTGTTTGCCGAATACGTCCTGGTGCTGCGCGGCCTGTCGCCAATCGAAGCCATGCGTGAAAGCTTCAAGCTGAGCACCGGTAATTTCTGGCGCATTTTCAGCTGCATCCTCGGCGTGCTGGCACCGCTGTGGCTGATCGACGGCCTGAGCATGATGCTGGTGCCCGAGCCTTCGGCGCTGGTGCAACTGGCCCTCGACAGCGCCAACGGCTTCCTGCAGCTGTTCAGCACCGTGGTGATGTTCCGCCTGTACATGCTGGTCAGCGAACCGGTTGCAGAGCCACCGGTATCCTGACTGGTTAGCGGACGAACGGCTCGGGTATGCTTGGCGGTGACCTGCCAAGCCAAGCCGAGCCGATGACCCGACTACTGCGCAACGCACTGCTGACCCTGCTTGTTCTGTTCGCCCTGCTGTGGCTGCTGGCCACGCAGCTGAGCTGGCAACCCGAGCCACGCGAAACCCTGCCGGTCAGCTGTCGCGCCGGCAACGCAACGCTGGTGCCGGGCCAGGTGCTCAAGGTGATGACCTGGAACGTGCAGTACCTGGCCGGCAAACGCTACGTGTTCTGGTACGACCAGGGCCGTGGCGACGACACCCGCCCTACCCCTGAAGACCTCGCCTTCAACCTCGATGAAGTGGCGCGGGTTATCCGCGCCGAGCAGCCGGACATCGTCCTGCTCCAGGAACTGGACAACAACGCCAAGGCCAGCGACTACCAGGACCAGCTGGCACTGCTGCGCGAGCGTCTGGTGGATATCTATCCGTGCGCGGTGCAGGCCTACGACTGGAAAGCCGATTTCGTCCCCGACTGGCATATTTTCGGCAGCGTCGGCCGCAGCCTGGCGACCCTCAGCCGCTACCCGATCAAGCAGGCCGAACGCGTGCAATTGCCGGTCGCCGCCGGCAACGCCCTGCAGCGCTTGCTGCAACCTCAGCAAGCCATCCTTGCCAGCTACCTGCCACTGCGCGACGGCGGCCAGTTAGCGGTACTCAACACCCGCCTCGCCCCCTTCGAGGCGGGCAGCGATATCCAGCGCCAGCAGGTGCAACAGCTAACGCGGCTGCTCGACAAACTGGAAAGCCAGGGCACCCCCTGGTTGATCGGCGGCGACTTCAACCTGCTGCCGCTCGGCCAGTACCGGCGCCTGCCGGCCGAACTGCGCGGTCAGTACAGCGCCGACAGCGACTTGCACCTGCTCTGGGACAAGTACCCGATGATCCCCAGCAATGCCGAAGCCAGCGGCGCCGACCGCGCGGCCTGGCTGACCCACTACCCCAACGACCCTAATCTGCAAGGGCCGGACCGCACCCTCGATTACCTGTTGCACAGCCCGAAGCTGCAGCGTCTGGGGGCACGGGTGATTCAGCAGGACACCCTGGAGATCTCCGATCACCTGCCGGTGACGGCGCGCTTGCTGTTGCCTGCGCAGCCGTGATTATTTGCGTGGCTTGGCCCGCGCGGTGGCCTCGGCTACCAACGGGTCATCCGGCCAATAGTGCTTGGGATAGCGCCCCTTCAGATCCTTCTTCACCTCGGCATAGGTACTGCGCCAGAAGTTGGCCAGATCCTGGGTCACCTGCACCGGCCGCCGCGCGGGCGACAGCAGGTGCAACAGGACTTGCTGTCGGCCCTGGGCAATACGTGGGGTTTCGGCCAGGCCGAACAGCTCCTGCAGGCGCACGGCGAGGATTGGCGGGGTTTCGCTGTAGTCCAGGCGGATGTTCGAGCCTGAAGGCACGCTCAGGTGGACCGGCGCCTGTTCATCCAGGCGCTGAGGCAGTGGCCAGGGCAACAGATTGCGCAGGATCGACGAGAGGTCGAGCTGGGCGAAATGGCTCAGACGGGTGACCTTGCCCAGGTAGGGTTGCAGCCAGTGCGAAAGGCTTGCCAACAGGGTGGCGTCGCTCAGGTCCGGCCATTCACTTTCACCCAGGGTTGCCAGGTCGAGCTGGCGCAACAGTGCCACACGCGCCTGCCACTGGCGCAGCTCGGGGGTCCACGACAGCAGCTCCAGGCCCTTGCGCCGCACCAGTTCCAGCAGGGCCTTTGCGCGGGCGTCTTCGTCCAGGCCGGTCAGTGGCTCTCGGCTGAGCACCAGCTCGCCGACCTTGCGCTGACGCTCGGCACGCAAAACGTTTTCGCGTTCGTCCCAGTCAAGGATATCCAGGCTGCGCACCTGTTCGGCCAGCACCCCGTCGAACAGTGCCGGGTCGAAGTCGGCGGCGAGATAAATGCGCTCCTCGCGCTGGCCCTGGCGGCTGCCCAGGTCGGCAATCACCAGCCACGAATGTTTCATCAAGGCATCGGCTTCGCCGAACAGCGCGGCACGGCCGTTAGCCAGCCGATATTCCGCACCGCCGGCACGCCGCTGTTGGCCGACCCGGTCCGGATAGGCCAGCGCCAGCAAGGCGCCCAGCCAGCGGGAATGGTCAGGGTCGGCAACAGCTGAAGTGGCTTTGCCACGCAGATAACCACGGTACTGGCGAGCCAGTTGCCGGGCGCGCTTCACGCCGCCCTGCCCGCCTTTGGCTGCGCGGGTTTCGCCGCTGAGCAAGGCCAGGCGACTGTGCAGGTCGGCACCGCCGCCGCGCAGAATGTCGCGTTCACCGAGCAATGCGGCGACGTCGCAAGCCATGTCGGCCAGCCCCAGGTCCTGGCCGCGCAGCAGCAAGTGGGCGATGCGCGGATGCGCCGGCAATTCGGCCATGGCCTGGCCGTGGGCGCTGAGGCTGTCCTGACTGTCGGCCTTGAACGCGCCCAGACGCCGCAACAGGTCCAGCGCCTGGCCGTACGCGGCAGCAGGCGGCTGGTCGAGCCAGCGCAATTGTTCGGGGGTGACGCCCCAGCGCGATAGCTGCAGGGCCAGCCCGGCCAGATCGGCCTGGAGGATTTCGGCCGCGCCGTACGCCGCCAGTTGCTCATGCTGGGCTTCGGACCACAAGCGATAGCACACGCCGGGCTCAAGGCGTCCGGCACGGCCGGCGCGCTGGGTGGCGCTGGCGCGAGAGATGCGCTGGGTGTCCAGGCGGGTCATGCCACTGCCAGGATCAAAACGCGGTACCCGCGCCAGGCCGACGTCGACCACCACGCGCACGCCGTCGATGGTCAGGCTGGTCTCGGCGATGTTGGTCGCCAGCACCACTTTGCGCAGGCCGGCAGCGGGCGTGTCGATGGCGGCGCGTTGGGCATTGAGGTCGAGCTCGCCATGCAATGGGCATAGCAGGATATCGCGGCGATCACCGAGGGCCTCCTGCAAGGATTGATGCACCCGGCGAATTTCCGCCTGACCCGGCAAGAACACCAGGACACTGCCCGACTCGTCAGCGATGGCCTGCAGCACCGCATCGACCACCCGCGGCTCGATGAACTCGCCCGCCTGGAAGGGGCGGCCCCACCGCACATCGACCGGGTACATGCGCCCTTCGCTGCTGACCACCGGGGCATCGTCGAGCAAGCTCGACAGACGCTCGCCCTCAAGGGTCGCCGACATCAGCAGGATCTTCAGCGGCGGCTCGTCACGCAACAACTCGCGACCATTGAGGCTCAGGGCCAGGGCCAGGTCGGCATCGAGGCTGCGTTCGTGGAATTCGTCGAAGATCAGCAAGCCCACACCGTCCAGGGCCGGGTCGGCTTGCAAACGACGGGTGAGAATCCCTTCGGTAACCACCTCGATCCGCGTGTTCGGGCCGACCTTGCTGTCCAGCCGAATGCGATAACCGACCGTTTGCCCGACCTGCTCGCCCAACTCGCTGGCCAGCCGCTCGGCTGCCGCCCGTGCCGCCAGGCGCCGCGGTTCGAGCATGAGGATGCGCTGCCCGGCCAGCCACGGCTCATCAAGCAGCGCCAGCGGCACACGGGTGGTCTTGCCGGCGCCGGGGGGCGCTTCGAGCACCGCTTCGTGGCGCAGGCTCAAGGCTGCGCGCAAGGCTGGCAGTACGGCATCGATCGGTAATGATTTCATGGTGGCCCTCAAACAATCCGCCGAGTATAACGGCGAACCGAGCCTGCCTTATCATGGTCTTAGCTGTAGATACCGGCTCTTTGCCTGTATCGTTGTCGCCTTCATTCCGGAGATTTCCATGCGTATTCCCTCCCGTGTCATTGGCGGCGTCGTGATCGCCACCCTGCTGACCCAACTGACCGCCTGCGGCACCCTGTTCTTCCCCGACCGACGCGGCCAGATCGAGGGCAAGATCGACCCGGTGGTCGCCGCCCTCGACGCAATCGGCATCCTTTTCTACGTGATCCCGGGCTTGATCGCCTTCGGTATCGACTTCGCCACCGGCGCTATCTACCTGCCAGGCGGCACCACTGCCCAGGTCGCGCCCGAGAAGCTCAATGAAGCCATCAGCGCCGACGGCAAGGTCGACAACAGCAAGCTGCAGGCTATTCTCGAGAGCGAACTGGGCCAGCGCCTGCCGCTCAATGACCCACGCCTGATCCAGCACAAGGGCAGTGTCGAGCAACTGGCCATGTACGGCCTCAAGCCCGCTGCTTGATCTTTGACAGGAAGCCACCTTCGGCATGACTCCCTCGGCTGAACACCAACGCCTGCTGCGCCTGGCCACCCGCGCCTCGCTGGCGGTGGCCAGTATCCTGATCCTGACCAAGGCGGTGGCCTGGTGGCTCAGCGGTTCGGTCAGCCTGCTGGCCGGGCTGACCGATTCGGCGCTGGATGGCGTGGCCTCCTTTCTCAATCTGCTGGCCGTGCACTACGCCCTGCGCCCGGCCGATGACGACCACCGCTACGGCCACGGCAAGGCCGAAGCTATGGCCGGCATGGCCCAGGCGCTGTTCATTGCGGTCAGTGCGGTGCTGATCGGTGTACAGGCGGTGGAACGGCTGCAGAACCCGCAACCTTTGGGTGATACCGGCATCGGTATCGCGGTGATGCTGTTATCGCTGGTGCTGACCGTTGCCTTGTTGATGCTCCAGGGCAAGGTGATCCGCATCACCGGCTCGACCGCGGTGCGCGCCGACTCTCTGCATTACCGCTCCGACCTGCTGCTCAACGGCAGCATCCTGGTGGCGCTGGTGCTGGCGCGCTTCGGCTGGCCGCAGCTCGATGCGATTTTCGGTCTGGGCATCGCCCTGTACATCTTCTGGAGTGCCTTGCAGATTGCCCGGGAGAGCAGCTCGATCCTGATGGATCAAGAGCTGCCCAGCGACATCAGCGAGCAAATGCTGGCGCTGGCCTGCAGTGTGCCGGGGGTACGCGGCGCCCATGACTTGCGCACGCGTGTGTCGGGCAGTCACTGGTTTGTGCAGTTGCACCTGGAACTGCCCGGGGACTTGCCGCTGACCCAGGCCCATGCCTTGTGTGACCAGGCTGCGGCGGCGATCAACAGCAAGTATCCGAAGGCTGAAGTGCTGGTGCATGCGGATCCGGTGATGTGAGGCCATTGGCAAGGCCGGCTCCCACAATGGAACTGCATGCACCGTTAAACTGTGGGAACTGGCCTTGCCAGCGATGGGCTGCGCAGCAGCCCCCGGTTCAGTTGACGCTATACCCCCGCCCGCTCAAACAAGCACCCTGCGCCCGCCGATAGTCATCGGCCACTTGCGCCGCTGGCGCATAGCTGGCCGCCGCCGGGTCAAACCCGGTCTGCTGCACCGCCCAGCGATGGCATTCGTAACGATCACGATCAAGCTGCTGAGGGCTCTGGCCCTGGGCCGGATAGGCGATCACGTCATAACCGGGGCTACTCTGTACCGGCGCACTGGCCGTCGGTGGATTGACCACCACGTACTCGCGGCTGTCCTCGAGGTACTGGTAGTAAGTACCCGCCGCGAGGAACAACAGCGCGCCGCCACTCCATACTTGCCGGGCATAGTCGGGCAGGTAGTTGACCCGTGCACCATAGGGCGGCGTCACCACCACATAGCGCGGGCCTTGCGGGCGATACCAGTAGCCGCCGGAATAGAAGTAGTCATCCCCGCGATAGGGCACTTTCCAGTAGCGATCGGGGAAGCGGTCGATTGTGTGCCCCGGCCGATACTGCGGGCCGGGCCCCCAGCCATTGCCGTGGCCATCCGGACGCCCGGCGCCACCGGCCTGGTAGTAGCGATTGTCGTTACGCCGCGGAATGTCCTGGTAGTAACCGGTACGCGGCTCCTGAGTCTGACGCACTTCATCGGGCCGCGACTGCAAAGGTGAAGCTCCCTGCCCTTCGGCCAGTAGCGGCAGATTGACACTCATGCACAGCAAACCAACACCTGCCATACGCCAGACGCGCGACTTCATGCTTTTCCTCTCGGACCGGTAACAAGGGGCCTGGGATTACTTTATCAGGCCGTCTGCAACGGGGTATCGGCCGCCAGATGAAATTTGCCAGGCAATAAAAAAGGGAGACCCTGGGGTCTCCCTTTGAGAATTTTGTCCGTGCTCGGCGCTTGTGACACCGGCTCACCTCACGCCGTCTTGTGGACAGTGTGTAGCCCGGGGGCCGAGCACAACCTGGTGGGGTTGCTGGCCGCAGCTGGCCTGATTCGGCCCGCCGCACTGGACTGATGTCCGGGCAGTGATTCTGGTGATAAGAATACGGCGAAGGCAGCGGCAGAGGATTGCGAAGATTGCTCAATTAAATATCACTTGCGCAATTTTTGCCTACAGATTGATAATTCAACGCAATCGAAACAGAAAAGGCCAACCCCATGAGCAAGCTTGACCGCTATGACCTGAGCATTCTTGCTGAATTGCAGCGCGATGCGCGTATCTCCAACCAGGAACTGGCCGAACGCATCGGTCTTTCACCCTCGCCTTGCTCGCGCCGGGTCAAGCAACTGGAAGACGACGGTTACATTGCCCGTCAGGTCGCCCTGCTCGACCGCAAGAAGCTCGGCCTGAGCCTGACTGCCTACGTATTGATCGGCATGGACCGCCACACCCCCGAGCGCTTCGAGACCTTCGAGTCGGCGATCCGCAGCCTGCCGCAAGTGCTCGAATGCAGCCTGGTTACCGGGATGGATGCCGACTACCAGTTGAAAGTCGTGGTGCCCGACATGGACCATTACCAGCAGTTGCTGCTGGGCCACCTGACGCGCATTGAAGGCGTTACCAGCGTGCGTTCCAGTTTCGTTCTCAACCAGGTACTGGCCAGCACCGAAATGCCGCTCACGCACCTGCGTTAGTCAGGCTGGCAAGGGGGGCGTATAATCGCGCGCCTCAACCTGCCGGAGAAAATCGATGGATCCTGCGTTGTTCGAAGAGTGGATGATGACCATCCTGGTCACCATCCTGATTGGTTTCATGGGCTTTATCGTCTGGGACCTGGCGAAAAAATCCAAGGCCGGCAAGTTCGGCACCTTCATCCTGTTTTTCGTGCTGGGCCTGGGCATCCTCGCCTTCATCATCAAAAGCGTGGTGATCGGCTTTATCGAAGGCGTTTAAAGCCTGGCCGGCACTTCCCGCCACTGGCCCTGATCGAGGCCATCCAGGCTCCAGTCGCCGATCCGCACGCGCACCAGGCGCAGGGTCGGCAGGCCGACGGCAGCGGTCATGCGCCGCACCTGACGGTTGCGCCCTTCCTTGATCACCAGCTCCAGCCAACGGGTCGGCACGCTCTTGCGAAAGCGTACCGGCGGGTTGCGTGGCCAAAGGTCTGGCTCGTCGAGCTGACGGGCCTGGGCCGGCAAGGTCGGGCCGTCGTTGAGTTCGACGCCATCGCGCAAGCGCTGCAACTGCTCCTCGCTCGGCTCACCCTCCACTTGTACCCAATAGGTTTTCGCCAGCTTGTGCCTGGGGTCGGCAATGCGTGCCTGCAACTGGCCGTCGTTGGTCAGCAGCAGCAAGCCTTCACTGTCACGGTCCAGGCGCCCGGCCGGGTAAATGCCGGGGATGGCGATGAAGTCCTTGAGGGTCGCGCGCCCTTCGCCGTCGCTGAACTGGGTCAGCACGTCAAAGGGTTTGTTGAACAGGATCAACCGCGGCTCGGCCGGCGGCGCCTTGGGCAGGCGACGCGGGCCGGCGGGTTTGGCCGCGGGACGCCGCGGCTTGGTGCGTGGGGGTAACGGCATGGGGCCTCAGCGGAACGGCGGCTCGTCAAAACTGCGCAGTTTACGCGAGTGCAGCGAGTTGAGCTCGGTACGCAGCAGGTCGAGGGCGGCGATGCCGATCTTCAGGTGCTGGCTGACTGCCCGGTTGTAGAAAGCATTGGCCGCCCCCGGCAATTTGATCTCGCTGTGCAGCGGCTTGTCGGAGACGCACAGCAAGGTGCCGTACGGGACCCGCAGGCGATAGCCCTGGGCGGCGATGGTGCCGCTTTCCATGTCCACCGCCACTGCCCGCGACAGGTTGATCAG
Source organism: Pseudomonas sp. ZL2 (assembly GCF_054788455.1). Taxonomy (NCBI): domain Bacteria; kingdom Pseudomonadati; phylum Pseudomonadota; class Gammaproteobacteria; order Pseudomonadales; family Pseudomonadaceae; genus Pseudomonas; species Pseudomonas sp. ZL2. The sequence continues at coordinate 108,849 of NZ_JBGOGX010000005.1, forward strand.
CGGCCGTTCCTGCGCCCAGCGCAGCTCCCAGTTGCGGTCGTCGTAGGTCAGCACGGTACCGGTGCGCAGGCGCTTTTTCAGCTCGTCGCCGCGCTCGCCCGTGACCTGCGCCGCCGCTTCCTGCAACGCCAGTTGCACCTCGGCCAGGGCCGGAATCGGAATGTTCGGCGGCACCACCCGGTCGAGAATCCCGTCGCGGCGCATATAAGCGTGGGCCAGCACATAGTCGCCGATGGTCTGCGATTGGCGCAGGCCACCGCAGTGGCCGATCATCAGCCAGCAGTGCGGACGCAGCACCGCCAGGTGGTCGGTGATGTTCTTGGCGTTGGACGGGCCGACACCGATATTGACCAGGGTAATGCCGTCGCCATCGGCAGCGATCAGGTGATAGGCGGGCATCTGGTAGCGGTGCCAGACCACCCCGGCGACCAGCGCCTGGGCTTCGCCGTTGTCCATGGCCTTTTCGATGATCACATTGCCGGGCAGGACCATGCGCACAAAACGCGGGTCATCACGCAGGCGCTCAAGGCCGTGGCTGATGAACTGGTCGACATAGCGGTGGTAGTTGGTCAGCAGGATCCACGGCTGCACTTGTCGCCAGTCGCTACCGGTGTAATGCACCAGGCGGCGCAGGGAGAAATCCACCCGCGCGGCGTCGAACAGCGCCAGCGGCAGCGGATCGACGTTGGCCCAGTCATACAGGCCGTCGGCGATGCCGTCGGTGGCGGCGGAAAGATCGGTACTGGGGAACACCCGCGCCAGCGCGGCGGCAGTGATGCCGGTGCCGGCCAGCTCGTCGCCCTGCTCGACCACATAGGGGTAAGGAATGTTCTGCTGGCTGACGCCCACTTCGACCGTGACGGTGAAGTCGCGCATCAGTGGCTTGAGCTGCTCGAGGAGGTAGCCACGGAACGCCGCCGGCTGGGTCACGGTCACGCTGTAGGTGCCAGGCAACTGGACCTTGGCGTAGGCGCGGGTGATCGCCGGAACTTCACCATGGTACTGGTAGGTCAGACGCAGTTCGGGGTAGCGGAACAGCGCCCGCTCCTCGGCATCCGGCTCGGTGCGGTCCTTGAGGTAGCGCTTGAGCGCCTGGCTCAGGGCCGCGGTGGCTTGTTCGTGCAGGGCCGCGAGGCGATCGACGGCCTGCTCGGCGGTTTCTACGACAACGAAGGCTTCATCAGTACGGCTCACAATGTACTTCCTGTCTGACATGCATGCGCCCATCTTGCCTATATCCAGCGGCAAAGGCACGCACGTTAGAGCGGCCAGTTCGGGGTCGAGCGCTGCACCAGCGCCGCGACGTCGACGCCACGGGGCAGCACGCCGTATACCCGGCCGTTGCCACTCAGGCGGCTGGCGATAAAGGCATCGCTGACCGCCGTGTTACCGGCTTCGAGCAGCAGCTTGGCCTGCAGGCCGACGGCGATGTCTTCGCTGAGCTGGCGGGCGCGGTACTGGATGTCGGCGGTGTCGGCAAAGGCCGCCTTGAGGTTGCCAATATGCGCGGCCAAGCGTGGATCGCCGTGACCATCACCCAGCTCGGCGAACAGCGTGTCGAGAACGCCCGGCTCTTTGGACAGTGCGCGCAGCACATCCAGGCACTGGACGTTGCCCGAGCCTTCCCAGGTCGAGTTGACCGGTGCTTCGCGGTACAGCCTCGGCAGGATGCTGTCTTCGACATAACCGGCGCCGCCCATGCACTCGGCCGCTTCGTTGATCATCGCTGGCGCCCGTTTGCAGATCCAGTACTTGCCCACGGCGGTGATCAGCCGGGCAAAACGCGCCTGATGCGGATCATCCGGCTGGTCGAGGGCCCGCCCCATGCGCAGGCTCAAGGCCAGCGCCGCCTCGCTTTCCAGGGCCAGGTCGGCCAGCACGTTCTGCATCAATGGCTGCTCGGCCAACAGCCGTCCGCCGACCTGGCGATGAGCGCAGTGGTGGGCGGCCTGGGTCAGGGCCTGGCGCATCAGGGCGCTGGAGCCAACCATGCAATCGAAGCGGGTCATGGCGACCATTTCGATGATGGTCGGCACCCCCCGGCCTTCCTCGCCGATCATCCAGGCCAGGGCGCCGCGGAACTCGACTTCGCTGGACGCGTTGGAGCAGTTGCCGAGCTTGTTCTTCAGGCGCTGGATATAGAACTGGTTGCGGCTGTCATCAGGGCGGTGGCGCGGCAGCAGGAAGCAGCTCAGGCCCTTGTCGGTCTGGGCCAGGGTCAGGAAGGCGTCGCACATCGGTGCCGAACAGAACCATTTATGCCCGACCAGCTCATAAGCCTGGCCCGGGCCGGGCGCACCGACCGGGTAAGCACGGGTTGTGTTGGCGCGTACATCGGTGCCGCCCTGCTTCTCGGTCATGGCCATGCCCAGAGTCACGCCGACCTTGTGGCGATCGCCAACGTTGCGCGGGTCGTATTCAGTGGCCAGCACTTTCGGCAGCCAGTACTCGGCCAGTTCCGGCTGCAGCTTGAGCGCCGGCACCGCGGCAAAGGTCATGGTCAGCGGGCAGCCACTGCCGGCTTCGGCCTGGCTGTGCAGGTAGGTCATCGATGCGCGGGCGACATGGGCGCCCTCCCGCGGGTCGGTCCAGGGCAAGGACGGCAGGCCATGCTCGATGGCCGTGCGCATCAGCTCGTGATAGGCCGGATGAAACTCCACCAGGTCGATGCGATGACCATAACGATCATGGCTGCTGAATTGCGGCTTGTTCTGGTTGGCCAGAAAGCCCGCGGCCATCAGCGGCCCGCCAGCCAGAGCACCGTACGCATCGATGCGCTCCTGCGCCCAACCCGCCCCGTAGCGCCGCGACCATTCCTGCAACGGCAGGTCGATGCGGTACAGGTTGGCGCCGTCCAGGGATGGCGGCTGGTTGGTGACCTCATGGGTTTCAGCGTACTGGTGCAGGTTCATCGAGGGGCCTCCTGGATCCTGGCGTGACTGAAATTTCAGTGAATCACGCCCTGCCCCCCTGTCAAAGTGACAAAAACGCCTAACTAGCCGTGATTTAGCCCTGGCCTGACCATGCCCAGCTGCGCCTGGGGCGGGCTCAAGGGCACGCTCAGGCTCAGTTCGAAACGGCTGCCCAGCCCCGGATTGGATTCGTGCTGCAGGCGCGCGCCGATCAGCTCGGCCAACTGCCGACAAATCGCCAGGCCAATGCCCAGGCCGCCGTATTCACGGGTCATCGAACCATCGACCTGGAAGAAGCGCTGGTACAGCGTGGCTTCATCCAGGCAGTCGAAACCGATGCCACTGTCGCTGACGCTGATGCTCAAGCCCAGTTGGTCCGGCCCCAGGCGATCACCGCGTACCTGCAACATGACTCCGCCCTGATGAGTGAACTTGATGCCGTTATCCATCAGGTAACCCAGACACATGGCCAGCTTGTGCCGATCGCCGATCAGCACATCCGGCAGCTCCGCCGGGGTATCCAGGCTCAGGTACAAGCCCTTGGCCATGGCGGGAGCAGCGTATTCGGCACGCACCTCCTGCAGCAGCGAACGCAGGCTGAACGGGGCGTTCTGGGCGCTCAGGCGGCCGGCCTGCAGCTCGGTGAGGATGAGAATGTCATCGACCATGCCCATCATGTCCTGGGCCGCCGAAGTAGCGGTGTGCTGATACTGGGCCAGCTCGCCGTCCAGCGGCATGGTCTGCATCAGCTCCAGCGAACCGATCACACCGTTCATCGGCGTGCGCAGTTCATGGGTGACGGTGGCCAGGAACTGGTCCTTGAGGCGGTTGCTGTTGGCCAGCTGGACGTTGAGCTGCTCAAGGGTCCGGCCGGTTTCGCGCAGGGTCTGGGCCTGCTCTTCACGCATACTGTTTATGCGGTCGGCCAGGGCCAGCGACAGCAGGCCGACCTCCAGCGCCGAACCGATCTGGCTGGCATACATGGTCAGGAATACGTTGGGCAAATAGCCCAGTACCATCAGGGTGTTGACCAGGCCGCCGAGCAAGAACGCCGACCAGGCGATGATGAAGTAGCGAGCCACGCGCAAACCACGGTGCCAGGCATAAATCCCGGCAGCGAAGATGCATACGGTAAACAGCAGCGCCAACGCCGTGGCCAGACGCAGGGCGACGCCGTAGCTGCTGGTCAGCGACAGCAACATGACCAGCGCACCACCGCCCATCAATACCTTGAGCACCCCATCGAAGGCACGGCTGTGATTGCGCAGCTGCAGGAAACTGCGGGCAAACTGGCAACCGAACAGGCCGGACGCACCGATGAACATTGGCGTGGCGGCGTTCGCCCACCAGGGGCTGTCCGGCCAGAAATAGGCCACCCCGGCGCCGTTGACCGAGACCTGGTAAAGGCCGAACGAAGCGATATAGAGGATGTAATACAGGTAACTGGTGTCGCGCACGCTGAGGTAGATGAACAGGTTGTACACCAGCATCCCCAGCAACACGCCATAGATCAGGCCCAGCACATACAGGCGGGTCGGCTGTGCTTCCAGGTAGGCCTGGGCCGACCACAGGGTCAGCGGCGCCTGCACCGAACCCTGGCTGTGCAGGCGCAGGTAGGCGGTGGTGGTCTGGCCGGGAGTAAAGGGCAGTTCGAAAAGGTAGTTGTTCTGCTTGATTTGCCGACTGGCGTAAGGCAGGGCGTCGCCGGTGCGCTGGGCCAGGCGGAAGGTGCCGCTGGCGTCCGGCAGGTAGAGCTCAAGGTGATCGAGGGGTGGATAGGCCAGCTCCAGCAACCAGGTGCGTGGCGCGGCCGACGGCAAGGCGGTGTAGCGCAACTGGATTTTCAGCCAGAACACCGAGGTGGAATAGCCGGCATTGAGGACCTCGGCCCGGTGCGGGCGAAAATGCTCGCTGAACGACGGCGCACTGACCTGCGCAATGCTGGCATTGCCATCGCGGTCTTCGAACACCTGCATCATCTGCCCCAGCGGCAAGCTGCGGGTGGAGTCGTCGAAATCGACCGCCGTGGCCAGTAACGGCAACCAGCCCAGCACAACAATCAGCAAATAGCGCATACAGCCCCAGCATGGTCTGTCCCGGTCGCGTCGCGTAGCCTCCTGTCCGTTTGAGGCGACGCAATCCGGCAGTAACCGTTATCGGTTTATTCGAGCACTCTAGCATAGCTTTCCGAGCCTGCCAGACGCCACTGAAAACTTTGCGCCAAAGGCTCTAGAACGGCACTTTCAGCGTTTTTTTAACTGCAGCTCAAACGCCCGTTGAAAAATCCGCGGCGCCGGGGCGGACCCAGCAAAAGCGTTTGGTGATAAGCTCGCGCACCATGAATACCTACAGCTCCCGCCCCGTTGTCCTCTGTCTCTCCGGCCACGACCCCAGTGGCGGCGCCGGCTTGCAGGCAGATATCGAAGCCCTGATTGCGCAAGGCTGTCATGCCGCTCCGGCCGTGACCGCCCTGACCGTCCAGGATACTGTCAATGTCAGCGACTTCCGCGTCCTCGACCGCGAGTGGGTACTGGCCCAGGCCAATGCCGTGCTCGCCGATTCGACGGTAGCGGCGGTCAAGCTGGGCATGCTCGGCTCTACCGAAATGGTCGATACCGTGGTCGAACTGCTCAGTGCTCATCCGCATCTGCCGCTGGTCTGCGACCCGGTCCTGCGCGCTGGCGGCGGTGGCCGCCTGGGCAAGGATGAAGTCGGCTACGCCATGCGCGAGCGCCTGCTGCCCTTGGCAACCATCGCCACCCCTAACCTTCCCGAAGCGCGCATCCTGGCCGAACTGCCCGAAGGCAGTGCCGATGAATGCGCAGAAAAGCTCCTGCCGTTTGTCAGACACCTGCTGATCACCGGCGGTCACGGCGACGAACACGAAATCCATAACCGCCTGTACAGCCGCGACGGCCAGCGTCACACCTGGACCTGCCAGCGCCTGCCCGGCAGCTACCACGGCTCCGGCTGCACCCTGGCCAGCACCCTGGCCGGCCGCCTGGCCCTTGGCGAACAACTGCAGAGCGCCGTGCGCACAGCCCTGGACTACACCTGGCGAACCCTGCGCGACGCCGAGCAACTGGGCAAAGGCCAGTTCGTGCCGCGCCGCCTGCCCCTGGATTTCTGTTCCTGATCTTCGCTTGAGGTCTACACCATGAAGTTACGCGGCCTGTATGCCATCACTGACAGCCAGTTGCTGGCCGGCAAGTTTCTGCCCTATGTCGAAGCGGCCCTCGAAGGCGGCGTGACCTTGCTGCAGTACCGTGACAAGAGCCAGGACGAGTCCCGCCGGCTGCGCGAAGCGGAGGCCCTGGCCGAGCTGTGTGCACGCTACAACACTCAGTTGATCATCAACGATGACGCCGAGCTGGCCGCGCGCCTGGGCGTCGGCGTCCACCTGGGCCAGACCGACGGGCCGTTGACCCCGGCGCGAGCCTTGCTCGGGCGCAACGCCATCATCGGTTCCACCTGCCACGCGCAAATTGACCTGGCCGAGCAGGCCGCCCGTGAAGGCGCCAGCTACGTCGCCTTCGGCCGCTTCTTCAACTCGGTGACCAAGCCGGGCGCACCCGCCGCCGACATCGCCCTGCTGGAGCAAGCGCACGACCGCATCCATCTGCCGATCTGCGTGATCGGCGGCATCACCCTCGACAACGCCGCCCCGCTGGTCGCCCACGGCGCCAGCCTGCTTGCGGTGATTCATGGCCTGTTCGGCGCCGACAGCACGCAGGAAGTCACCCGTCGTGCCCGCGCCTTCAACGCCCTGTTCGCATCTGCCTGATTGAGAGAGCCCATCATGTCTCGTTCCGAAACCCTGTTTGCCAACGCCCAGAAACACATCCCCGGTGGCGTCAACTCGCCGGTGCGGGCGTTCAAGAGCGTTGGCGGCACGCCGCTGTTCTTCAAGCACGCCGCCGGTGCCTATGTCACTGACGAAGACGACAAGCGCTACGTGGACTACGTCGGCTCCTGGGGCCCGATGATTCTCGGCCATAGCCACCCGGACGTGCTCGAGTCGGTACGCAAGCAACTGGAGCACGGCCTGTCCTACGGCGCCCCCACCGCCATGGAAACCGAAATGGCCGACCTGGTCTGCTCGATCGTGCCATCGATGGAAATGGTGCGCATGGTCAGCTCCGGCACCGAAGCGACCATGAGCGCCATCCGCCTGGCCCGTGGCTACACCGGCCGCGACAGCATCATCAAGTTCGAGGGCTGCTACCACGGCCACTCCGACAGCCTGCTGGTAAAAGCCGGTTCCGGCCTGCTGACCCAGGGCGTGCCAAGCTCCGCTGGCGTTCCGGCAGCCTTTGCCAAACACACCCTGACCCTGCCGTTCAACGACATCGACGCGGTCGAGAAGATGCTTGCTGACGTCGGCCAGGAAGTCGCCTGCATCATCGTCGAGCCGGTCGCCGGCAACATGAACTGCGTGCCGCCGGCGCCTGGTTTCCTCGAGGGCCTGCGCACACTGTGCGACCAGCACGGCGTGGTGCTGATCTTCGACGAAGTGATGACCGGTTTTCGCGTCGCCCTGGGTGGCGCCCAGGCGCACTACGGGGTCACCCCCGACCTGTCGACCTTCGGCAAGATCGTCGGCGGCGGCATGCCGGTGGGCTGCTTCGGCGGCAAGCGCACGATCATGGAACAGATCGCGCCGCTGGGCCCGGTCTACCAGGCCGGTACCCTGTCGGGCAACCCGCTGGCCATGGCCGCCGGCCTGACCACCCTCAAGCTGATCAGCCGCCCGGGCTTCCATGACGAGCTGAGCGCCTTCACCAGCCGCCTGCTCGATGGCCTGCAACAGCGCGCCGATGCCGCTGGCATCCCGTTCGTCACCACCCAGGCTGGCGGCATGTTCGGCCTGTACTTCAGTGGCGCCGACGATATCGTCACCTTCGATGACGTCATGGCCAGCGATGCCGAACGCTTCAAGCGCTTCTTCCACCTCATGCTCGAAGGTGGCGTGTACCTGGCGCCAAGCGCCTTCGAGGCAGGTTTTACCTCGATTGCCCACGGTGAAACCGAGCTGCAGATCACCCTGGATGCGGCTGAGCGAGCGTTCGCCAAGCTCTGATTTTTGCAGCCCTCGCGGGGCAAGCCCGCCCCCACAGTGATCATTGTGGGAGCGGGCTTGCCCCGCAATGGGGCCTTGCAAAGCAGAAAATCGAGTAAAGACTTTGTAAGGTAGGCGCTGCTTATCCCATAATGTGCCACCAGACACTTTGGCCGCAGCTTTGCAGAGGTATGTCGATCCCCATGAACCGCACCGGCCGCGCCCTTGCCCTGGGCTGCCTGTTGCTTCTTCAGCCCCTGCTGGCCACGGCAGGCGGTAACTCGTTGCTGATTCCAGCAACGGGCCGCTGCACCCTCGATTCCCAGCCCGAAGACCTGCCGCAAGCCCTCGCCGCCTGCCAGGACGCGGCCAAGTCCGGGGATGCCCAGGCCCAGTACGAGCTGGGTGAGTTCTATTACGAAGGCACCCATACCCCACGTGACCTCAACCAGGCCCTGAGCTACTTCGAGCAAGCCTCGCTGCAAGGCCACGCCGAGGCTCAATACCGCCTGGGCACCATGTTCTACAAGGGTGAAGGTGTGGCAGCCAACAATGTGCAGGCCTACATCGTGCTGAAGATGGCCGCGGTCAACGGCGCAGAAGACGCGCTGGACATGGCCGACGAGGTGTCTGCCAAGATGCCCCGCGATGAGCTGGAAGTCGCTACCCAGGTGCTCGGGCAGATTTTCCGCAAATACCTGCTGGAGCTGCAGACCGCCGAAGGTCGCACGCCCTTCTCACCGCTGCCCTGAAACGCTCGCCTACTTCTCCGGCATTGGCATCGGGAACGGCATTACATTGCCAGTACCGCGCGCCTCGCTGATCTTGGGCGTGCCCAGACGCTCGACCTCGTCGATGCGCACGATCGAATGCATTGGCACAAAGCTGCGCACCACGCCTTCGAACTGGGCCTTGAGCTTTTCTTCGCTCGGGTCGACCACCACCTGGGTGCGCTCGCCAAAGACAAATTCCTCGACTTCAAGGAAGCCCCACAGATCGCTTTGATAGATCTGTTTGGCGTACATCTCGTACACCTGGCCCTGGTTGAGAAAGATCACTTTGTAGATCGGAGCTTCGCGTTTGGTCATTTTTGGCGGGGACAATCACGGGTGGTAAAGAAGGCGCAAACTATAACATAGGCACCGGGCCGACAACGCTAGGATCCAAAGCCCCAGGCCCTTATAATGTGCGGTTCTTCGAATCACCAGATGATCTCCCATGGCCAAGAAGCTTTACATCGAAACCCACGGTTGCCAGATGAACGAGTACGACAGCTCGCGCATGGTCGATCTGCTGGGTGAACATCAAGCCCTTGAAGTCACGGCCCGCGCCGAAGACGCCGACGTCATCCTGCTCAACACCTGCTCGATCCGCGAGCGCGCCCAGGACCGGGTGTACTCCCAGCTGGGCCGCTGGCGTGAACTCAAAGACCTGAAGCCGGACATGGTCATCGCCGTCGGCGGCTGCGTGGCCAGCCAGGAAGGTGAGTCGATCCGCAAGCGCGCGCCCTATGTCGACGTGGTCTTCGGCCCGCAGACCCTGCACCGCCTGCCGGAAATGATCGACGCCGCGCGCACCACGCGCCTGCCGCAGGTCGATGTGTCGTTCCCGGAAATCGAGAAGTTCGACCACCTGCCCGAACCGCGCATCGATGGCCCCACCGCTTATGTCTCGGTGATGGAAGGCTGCAGCAAGTACTGCACCTTCTGCGTGGTGCCCTACACCCGTGGCGAGGAAGTCAGCCGGCCGTTCGATGATGTACTGGCCGAGGTCATTCACCTGGCCGAGAACGGCGTGCGTGAAATCACTTTGCTGGGGCAGAACGTCAACGGCTACCGTGGCCAGACCCACGACGGGCGCCTGGCGGACCTTGCCGAGTTGATCCGCGTGGTCGCCGCCGTCGACGGTATCGAGCGCATCCGCTACACCACCTCGCACCCGCTGGAATTTTCCGACAGCCTGATCCAGGCCCACGCCGAGGTGCCGGAGCTGGTCAAGCACCTGCACCTGCCGGTCCAATCGGGCTCCGACCGGGTACTGGCGGCGATGAAGCGCAACCACACCACCCTCGAATACAAGTCCAAGCTGCGCAAACTCAAGGCTGCGGTGCCAGGCATCTGCATCAGCTCGGACTTCATCGTCGGCTTCCCCGGCGAAACCGAGAAAGACTTCGAGCAGACCATGAAGCTGGTGGCCGACGTCGGTTTCGACTTCTCCTACTCGTTCGTCTACAGCCAGCGTCCGGGCACCCCGGCTTCGGACCTGCCGGATGAAACCCCGGAAGAAGTGAAAAAAGAGCGCCTCAAGGCCTTGCAGCATCGCCTCGATACCCAAGGCTTCGAGATCAGCCGACAAATGGTCGGTACCGTCCAGCGCATTCTGGTCACCGACTACTCGCGCCGTGACCCCGGCCAGTTGCAGGGACGCACCGAGAATAACCGTATCGTCAACTTCCGCTGCGACAATCCCAAGCTGATCGGCCAGTTCGTCGACATCCATATCGACGACGCGCGTCCGCACTCGCTGTTCGGCTCGCTGGCCCATTGACCTGTCCTGCCGGGCCTTGTTACAGGCCCGGCGACCCTTGATCGTTTCAGCGCTTTCGCCCTGCAGCGGCTAGGGTTATCCTTGAGACCATATCCTTTGCCGTTGGGCGGCTGAAAAACGACCTTGAACGCACCTATCGAACCACATCGCTTCATCCTAGAGCCCTTCGAGGCCCATCGCTTCGCCAACCTGTGCGGGCAGTTCGACGAGCATCTGCGCCTGATCGAACAGCGCCTGGCCATCGAAATCCGCAACCGCGGCAATCAATTCGAGCTGATCGGCGAACCCAAACACACCTCCTCTGCCGAGCAACTGCTGCGCCGGCTCTATCGCGAAGCCAAGGCCACCGACCTGTCGCCGGAAATGGTCCACCTGTACCTGCAGGAATCGGCCGTCGAAGAGCTGGAAAATCCGGCCGTCAACGAAGTCAGCGTTTCCCTGCGTACACGCAAGGGCATGATTCGTCCTCGCGGGCTGAACCAGCAGCGCTATGTGAAGGAAATCCTCAGCAACGACATCAACTTCGGCATCGGCCCGGCCGGCACCGGCAAGACGTACCTGGCCGTGGCCTGCGCCGTCGATGCCCTGGAGCGTGAACAGGTGCGGCGCATCCTGCTGGTACGCCCGGCAGTCGAAGCGGGCGAAAAGCTCGGCTTCCTGCCTGGCGACCTGGCGCAGAAGATCGATCCGTACCTGCGTCCGCTGTACGACGCGCTGTACGAGATGCTCGGCTTCGAGCACGTGGCCAAGCTGATCGAACGCCAGGTGATCGAGATCGCCCCGCTGGCCTACATGCGCGGCCGTACCCTGAACAACAGCTTCATCATCCTCGACGAAAGCCAGAACACCACGGTCGAGCAGATGAAGATGTTCCTCACCCGTATCGGTTTCGGCTCCACCGCCGTGATCACCGGCGACATCACCCAGGTCGACCTGCCACGTGGCACCAAGTCGGGCCTGACCCAGGTCATCGAGGTGCTCAAGGGTGTGCCGGGCATCAGCTTCACGCACTTCCAGCCCAAGGACGTGGTCCGCCACCCGTTGGTGCAGCGGATTGTCGAAGCCTACGAGCGCTTCGACAGCCAGCAGCAGAACCCGACCGAAGGCAAACAACGCGATGCTTGAGCTCGATCTGCAGCTGGCAAGCGATGCGAACCACCCGAGCGAAGAGCAGTTCCGCCAATGGTGCGAGCTGGCCCTGCGCCAGCGCACGGCCGATTCGGAGCTGACCATTCGTCTGGTCGATGAAGCCGAAGGCCGTGAACTGAATCTCACCTGGCGAGGCAAAGACTACGCCACCAACGTGCTGTCCTTCCCGGCCGACGTGCCTGATGAACTGCTCGACATCCCGCTGCTGGGCGACCTGGTGATCTGCATCGCCGTGGTCGAGCGCGAAGCCGCCGAACAGAGCAAGGCGCTCGACGCCCACTGGGCGCACCTGGTCATCCACGGTTGCCTGCACCTGCTGGGCTACGACCACATCGACGACGATGAGGCCGAGGAAATGGAAGCACTGGAACGCACGTTGCTTGCGGAACTGGGCCATCCGGACCCGTACGCCGACGACGAACACGACGACATTTCAACACTGATATCTGCAAAGGATCACGAGTAACCGCCATGAGCGAAGATCGATCGAGCAACGGGCAAAAGTCCTGGCTGGGCAAACTGACCCAGGCTTTTGCCCACGAGCCGAAAAACCGTCAGGAGCTGCTTGAGCTGCTGCGCGAAGCCCATCAGAACAAGCTGCTCGACAGCGAGGCGCTGACCATTGTCGAGGGCGCCATCCAGGTCGCCGACCTGCAAGTGCGCGACATCATGGTGCCGCGCTCGCAGATGATGAGCATCAAGGCGACCCAGTCGCCACGTGAGTTCCTGCCGGCGGTGATCGACGCCGCGCACTCGCGCTACCCGGTCGTCGGCGAAAGCCATGACGACGTGCTCGGTGTGCTGCTGGCCAAGGACCTGTTGCCGCTGATCCTCAAGGAGAACGGCGACAGCTTCAACATCAAGGACCTGCTGCGCCCGGCCACCTTCGTGCCCGAGTCCAAGCGCCTGAACGTACTGCTGCGTGAATTTCGCGCCAACCATAACCACATGGCCATCGTCATCGACGAATACGGCGGCGTGGCGGGTCTGGTGACCATCGAAGACGTACTTGAGCAGATCGTCGGCGACATCGAAGACGAACACGACGTCGAGGAAGACAGCTACATCAAGCCGCTGCCCAGTGGCGACTTCCTGATCAAGGCGCTGACGCCGATCGAAAACTTCAACGAGTTCTTCGACAGCCAGTTCTCCGACGACGAATTCGACACCGTCGGCGGCCTGGTCATGAGCGCCTTCGGCCACCTGCCCAAGCGTAACGAGACCACCGAGATCGGCCCGTACCGTTTCCGCATTCTCAACGCCGACAGCCGCCGGATTCACCTGCTGCGTCTGACCCCTATTACCCGTTAAGGACAACCATGCGCTGGATCACCCGCCCCGGCTGGCCCGGTAACCTGCTGGCCGTGGCGGCCGGTGCAATCACCACCCTGGCCCTGGCGCCGTTCGACATCTGGCCGCTGGCATTGCTCGCGGCCGGCCTGTTCTACCTCGGCCTGCGCGAGCTTAGCCCGCGCCAGGCCCTGGGCCGCGGCTGGTGCTTCGGTTTTGGCTTGTACGCCGCTGGCACCAGCTGGATCTACGTCAGTATCAACACCTATGGCGGTGCCACGCCGCTGCTGGCCACCGGGCTGTTGCTGGCGTTCTTCGCCGCCATAGCCTGGTTCTTTGCCCTGCCCGCCTGGCTCTGGGCACGCTGGCTGCGCCGCAACGAGGCGCCGTTGGCCGATGCCCTGTGCTTCGCCGCCCTGTGGGTAGGCCAGGAAGCTTTCCGCGGCTGGTTCCTTACCGGTTTCCCCTGGCTGTACTCCGGCTACAGCCAGCTTGACGGCCCCCTGTCGGGCCTGGCACCGCTGGGTGGCATGTGGCTGATCTCCTTCTGCCTGGCCCTGTGCGCGGCGCTGCTGTGCAACCTGCCACGCCTGCGGGCGCGCAAATCGTTCCTGGCGGTGGCCATCGTCCTGCTGCTGGCACCCTGGGCAATCGGCCTGGCGCTGAAGAACCACGCCTGGACAAGCCCTGCGGGCAAGCCGCTGACTGTCGCTGCGCTGCAAGGCAACGTCGAGCAGGAACTTAAATGGAACCCGGAACACATCAACGCCCAGTTGGCTCTGTACCGCGACATGAGCTTCAGCTCGAAACCGGTCGACCTGCTGGTATGGCCGGAAACCGCGGTGCCGATCCTCAAGGAACAAGCCCAGGGTTACCTGGACATGATGGGCAACTTCGCCGCCGAGCGTAATTCGGCGCTGATCACCGGGTTGCCGGTGCGCGAAGTGGTGCACGAGCAACGCCGCTATTACAACGGCATCACCGTAACCGGCGAAGGCGATGGCACTTACCTCAAGCAAAAACTGGTGCCGTTCGGCGAGTACGTGCCGCTGCAGGATATGCTCCGCGGCCTGATCGCCTTCTTCGACCTGCCAATGTCGGACTTTGCCCGCGGGCCGGCTGACCAGCCTCTGCTGCAGGCCAAGGGCTATCAGATCGCGCCATATATCTGCTACGAAGTGGTCTATCCGGAGTTTGCGGCGAGCCTGGCGGCGCGCAGCGATATTCTCCTGACCATCAGTAATGACACCTGGTTCGGCACCTCGATCGGCCCCCTGCAGCACCTGCAGATGGCCCAGATGCGCGCGCTGGAGGCCGGACGCTGGATGATCCGCGCCACCAACAACGGCGTCACCGGCCTGATCGACCCGTTCGGGCGGATCACCGCGCAGATCCCGCAGTTCGAGCGCGGCATCCTCTACGGCGAAGTGGTGCCGATGCAGCAACTCACCCCGTACCTGCAATGGCGCTCCTGGCCACTGGTGATTCTCTGCGCACTGCTGCTGGGCTGGGCCCTGCTGGCCAGCCGGATCGCCAAGACCGTCTAGTAGAACAGTTTGTAGCCGAGCAGGCCGACTGCCTCGTTGAGCAGTTGGCCGCTCTGCCACATGGACTTGCCTTCCGGCAGCCAGCCACCGAAAGGCCGGGCGTGATCGCGGCCGAGAAAGCCCACCGGTGCCGGCACGACTTCAAACCCCGCCTGCTCGAAGCTCCAGCGTGAACGCTGCATGTGCCAGGCCTGGGTTACCACCACCACGCGCTTGATCCCCAGGGGCTGCAACAGCTCGGCGCTCATTTGGGCGTTTTCCCAGGTGGTGCGGCTGCGCTCTTCCTTCCAGCGTACAGTCACGCCCAGGTCACGTTGCAGGGCATCGGCCATCAGTTGCGCTTCGCTGGGTGGCGTATCGTAGTGCAGGCCGCCGCTGGTCAACACGGGCAACCCCGACGCCTTCGCCAACTGCGCGGCGTACCGCATGCGTTCCATGGCAACGCCCGTGGGCTGGTCCTGCGAATCCCAGGCCGGATCGCCGCGTTCGCGGCCGGCGCCGAGGATGACGATGGCATCGGCATGCTGGCTAAGCCCTGCCCACTGGCTGGTGGCCAGTGCCGGTTCGCTTTCCAGTCGATAGGCGGCCTGCTCCACCACGATCGGCAGGCTCATCACCCACAGCCCGCCCAAACCCAGGACGAAGCACAGGGTCGACAGCCGCGGCCAGGACCTGCGCAGCCACCAGGCAACTATAAGTAAGAGCAACAGAATGCCAGGCGGCATGATCATTTGTTTGATGAGATAGCGAAACGGCACAGGACACCTCCTTGGAGGTGCGCAGCCTAAGACGATCGGCACCTGGCAACAATAGCCAGGTGCCGATCAGAGAAGTTATTGACTCAGTGGCGCACTCCGCATTGCGCCGGAAAAACCCGAACGGCTACTTGAATTGCAGCGTCCTGGACTTTGCTGTGGTAGCGGAACGCTTGTCCTTGAGCCAGACGACTCTGGCCGCAGGCGGCGACTCCGGTTGTGGCAATGCGCCGACGCGTCCATGCCCGCCTTCCGGAAGGGATTCCAGATAGGCCTTGATCACTTCGAATTCAGCGCGGCTCAGACCACGCAACTCCAATTCAGCAGGCACTTCATCGCGTAATCGAACGGAAGTTCTGGCGACCTCGAGGGCCAGGCCCAGACGATCGATCAGCCGTTCGTAAAGCTCCGGTTTCGTTGCTTGTTGCTGCGACTCTCCCATCCGTTCACCTCATTGAAGGTAAATGTATCTCCCCCCACACATGAGCTTAGCGTTACTCGTAAAAGCAGCAGGACGCCGCGACCAACGGCCCGCCGCGCCACAGGCGGTGCAATCAGGGTTTCCCTCGATGGACAGGGGTCATGTATGCTAGGCCGTTCACCATACTTGACACCGGATTGCCGATGCAGCGGTTTGATCGCTGCCTGGATAAGGTCTCCCATTTCTCAGCGCAAAGTAGCCATGCACGAACTCTATCAGCCCCGCGAAATCGAAGCCGCCGCCCAGTCTTACTGGGATGAGCGAAAGTCTTTTGAAGTCAGTGAACAGCCAGGCAAGGACACGTACTACTGCCTATCGATGTTCCCGTACCCAAGCGGCAAGCTACATATGGGCCACGTGCGCAACTACACCATCGGTGACGTGATCGCCCGTTACCAGCGCATGCTCGGCAAGAACGTGCTGCAGCCAATGGGTTGGGACGCCTTCGGCATGCCGGCGGAAAACGCCGCGATGAAGAACAACGTCGCCCCGGCCAAGTGGACCTACGAAAACATCGAATACATGAAAACCCAGCTCAAGAGCCTGGGCCTGGCATTCGACTGGTCGCGAGAAGTCACCACCTGCAAGCCGGACTACTACCGCTGGGAACAGTGGCTGTTCACCCGCCTGTTCGAAAAAGGCGTGATCTACCGCAAGAACGGTACCGTGAACTGGGACCCGGCCGACCAGACCGTACTCGCCAACGAGCAGGTCATCGACGGCCGCGGCTGGCGTTCGGGCGCGCTGATCGAGAAGCGCGAAATCCCGATGTACTACTTCAAGATCACCGACTACGCCGACGAGCTGCTGGAAAGCCTCGATGAGCTGCCGGGCTGGCCTGAGCAGGTCAAGACCATGCAGCGCAACTGGATCGGCAAGTCCCGCGGCATGGAAGTGCAGTTCCCCTACGATCAGGCCAGCATCGGCCACGCCGGGGCCCTGAAGGTCTTCACCACCCGTCCGGACACCCTGATGGGCGCCACCTACGTGGCCGTTGCCGCCGAACACCCGCTGGCCACCCAGGCCGCCCAGGGCAACCCCGAGCTGCAAGCCTTCATCGATGAGTGCAAGAGCGGCAGCGTCGCTGAAGCCGACATCGCCACCCAGGAGAAAAAGGGCCTGGCCACTTCGCTGTTCGTGGAGCACCCGCTGACCGGCGAAAAACTGCCGGTGTGGGTCGCCAACTACGTGTTGATGCACTACGGCGACGGTGCGGTCATGGCTGTTCCGGCTCACGACGAACGCGATTTCGAGTTCGCCCACAAGTACAACCTGCCGGTCAAGGCGGTGATCCGTACCAGCGCTGGCGATGAAGTCGGCAGCGAGTGGCTGGTCGCCTACGGCGAGCATGGCCAGCTGATCAATTCCGGCGCATTCGACGGCCTGGACTTCCAGGGCGCCTTCGACGCCATCGAAGTGGCACTGATCAAGAAAGAGCTGGGTAAATCCCGCACCCAGTTCCGCCTGCGCGACTGGGGCATCAGCCGTCAGCGTTACTGGGGCTGCCCGATCCCGATCATCCACTGCCCAGCCTGTGGCGATGTTCCAGTACCGGAAGACCAATTGCCGGTCACCCTGCCAGAAAACGTCGTCCCCGATGGCGCCGGCTCGCCGCTCGCGCGCATGCCCGAGTTCTACGAGTGCAGCTGCCCTAAATGCGGCACCGCGGCCAAGCGCGAAACCGACACCATGGACACCTTCGTCGAGTCGTCCTGGTACTTCGCCCGCTACGCCTCGCCTAACTACGAAGGCGGCATGGTCGACCCGAAAGCGGCCAACCACTGGCTGCCGGTCGACCAGTACATCGGCGGTATCGAACACGCGATCCTGCACCTGCTGTACGCGCGCTTCTTCCACAAGCTGATGCGCGACGAAGGCCTGGTCACTTCCAACGAGCCGTTCAAGAACCTGCTGACCCAGGGCATGGTCGTCGCCGAAACCTACTACCGCGTTGCCAGCAATGGCGGCAAGGACTGGTTCAACCCGGCCGACGTCGAAATCGAGCGCGATGCCAAGGCCAAGATCATCGGCGCCACGCTGAAGACCGACGGTCTGCCGGTCGAGATCGGCGGCACCGAGAAGATGTCCAAGTCCAAGAACAACGGCGTTGACCCGCAGGCGATGATCGAAGCCTACGGCGCCGACACCTGCCGCCTGTTCATGATGTTCGCCTCGCCACCGGACATGAGCCTGGAATGGTCCGACTCCGGTGTCGAAGGTGCCAACCGCTTCCTGCGCCGCGTCTGGCGCCTGGCTCAGGCCCACGTAGCCCAGGGTCTGCCGGGCAAGCTGGACATCGCCAGCCTCGATGACGGGCAAAAAGTGATCCGCCGCGCCATCCACGCTGCCATCAAGCAGGCCAGCACCGATGTCGGTCAGTTCCACAAGTTCAACACCGCCATCGCCCAGGTGATGACCCTGATGAACGTGCTGGAAAAGGCCCCGCAAGCCAGCGAACAGGACCGCGCCCTGCTGCACGAAGGCCTGGAAGCCGTCGCCCTGCTGCTGGCACCGATCACCCCGCACATCAGCCATGAGCTGTGGCAGCGACTGGGTCACCAGGGCGCCGTGATCGACGCCGCCTGGCCGGTGCTGGACGAAAGCGCCCTGGTCCAGGACAGCATCGTCCTGGTCATCCAGGTCAACGGCAAGCTGCGTGGCCAGATCGAAATGCCGGCCGCGGCCAGCCGCGAGGAAGTCGAAGCCGCCGCCCGCAGCAACGAGAACGTGCTGCGCTTCACCGAAGGCCTGAGCATCCGCAAGGTCATCGTGGTACCGGGCAAGCTGGTCAACATCGTCGCCAACTGACAGGAAACGCCGGCCCGCCATAGCGCGGGCCGGCGCACAGAATCGGCCCACAAGGGAGCTACAACATGATCAAACGCAATCTGCTGGTAATGGGCCTGGCCGTCATGCTCAGCGCCTGCGGTTTCCAGCTGCGCGGTACTGGCAACACGGAACTGGCGATAAAGGAACTGGACCTGAGCGCGCGTAACGCCTACGGCGAAACCGTGACCCAGCTGCGTCAGGCCCTGCAGAGCAGTGGCGTCAACGTCCACGCCGGCGCTCCTTACAAGCTGGTGCTGACCAACGAAGCCGAGAGCCAGCGTGCCGCTACCTATGCCGGTGGTTCAGGTCGGTCCGCCGAGTATGAGCTGACCACCGTGCTGAGCTACAGCATCGAAGGCCACAACAACACCAACCTGCTCAACGACAAGCTCGAAGTGCGCAAAATCTATGTGCATGACGGCAACAACATCACCGGATCGCAACAGGAAGCTACGCAAGCCCGTGGCGAAATGCGTCGCGATCTGGTGCAGAACATGGTCGTGCGCCTGCAGTTGCTGACCCCGAGCCAGCTCGACAGCCTGCAGCAAAAGGCTGACGAACGCGCCAAGGCCGAAGCCGACGCCCTGGAAGCCGCCCGCCGTGCCCAGGACGAAACGCCTCAGCAATCGCCGCTGCAACTGCCGGTCAACTGAGAATGAACGGGGCACTTCGGTGCCCCGTCTGCCATCATGAAACTCACTCCCGCCCAGCTCAACAAACACCTGCAAGGCAGCCTCGCGCCGGTCTACGTGATCAGTGGCGATGACCCGCTGCTGTGCCAGGAAGCCGCCGATGCCGTGCGTGCCGCGGCACGCCAGCAAGGTTTCGATGAACGCCAGGTGTTCAGCGCCGATGCCAACTTCGACTGGGGCACCCTGCTCCAGGCCGGGGCCAGCCTGTCGCTGTTTGCCCAGCGCCGTGTGCTCGAACTGCGTTTACCCTCCGGCAAGCCCGGCGACAAAGGCGCGGCGGCGCTGATCGAATACTGCTCCAACCCCGCTGAAGACACCCTGCTGCTGATCAGCCTGCCCAAACTCGATGGCAGCGCGCAGAAGACCAAGTGGGGCAAGGCACTGATCGAAGGCCAACACGCCCAGTTCGTACAGATCTGGCCGGTAGACAGCCACCAGCTGCCGCAATGGATCAGCCAGCGCCTGTCCCAGGCCGGGTTGAGCGCCCAGCGCGACGCAGTTGACCTGATCGCCGCCCGGGTTGAAGGCAACCTGCTGGCGGCGGCCCAGGAGATCGAGAAGCTCAAGCTGCTGGCCGAAGGCAATCAGATCACGGTCGAAACGGTGCAGGCGGCGGTAGCCGACAGCGCCCGTTTCGATGTTTTCGGCCTGGTCGATGCGATTCTCAATGGCGAGGCGGCCCACGCCTTGCGCATGCTTGAGGGATTGCGCGGCGAAGGTGTCGAGCCACCCGTGATTCTCTGGGCCCTGGCCCGGGAGCTGCGCCTGCTGGCCGGACTTGCCCAGCAGTTCAGCCAGGGCGTGCCGCTGGACAAGGCTTTCAGCCAGGCCCGGCCACCGGTCTGGGACAAGCGCAAGCCATTGATGAGCAAGGCCCTGCAACGCCATTCGGCGCAGCGTTGGAGTCAGTTGCTGCAAGATGCCCAGCGTATCGACGCACAGATCAAGGGCCAGGCACAGGGTTCGGCCTGGACCAGCCTGGCGCGCTTGTCGTTGTTGATGGCCGGGCAGCGCCTGGCGTTGCCGGCGGAGTGAAGCCGGGGGCTGCTTTGCAGCCCATCGCTGGCAAGCCAGCTCCCACGACCGTCCCTGTGGGAGCTGGCTTGCCAGCGATGGCTTCAACGCCTATATTGCGCCCCACACCCACCCCAGCAGGATTCCCTGTCATGAGCAAAAAACCCGCAAAACCCGGGCCCAACAAGGCCAAATCAATCGTTGCCCAGCCTCTGTTCCGTAGCCGCCAGGAACCCGCAGGCAAAGGCAAAGGCAGCTACCGCCGCGAAGCCTTCCAATCGAGAGATTGGGAGGCTTCTTACTTTTTGGCCGCATAAAGGCAAGAATTCGGCAGGCATGGTATGGTCGACACCTGACCTGAAATACCTGGACCTGTGCATGCCCCTTTGTCTTTCCCGTCGCTGGCAACCTCGTCAGCTGATTGCCGCCTCCAGCCTCATCCTGCTTGTCGCCTGCGCGGAAAAACCCACCGCCGCCGATGCACTGCCGCTGGCCCCTGCCCAGCCTGCTCCGGTAGTCACCCTGCCCAACCCCGCCGTCGACACCAGCACTGAAATCCAGCCGCTGCAAACTTTTGCCCAATGGCAGGCAGGCTTCCGTCAGCAAGCCCTGCAAGCGGGCATCAACGCCAGCACCTTCGACAGCGCCTTCCTCGGCGTCACGCCTGACATGGACGTGATCAAGGCTGACCGCAGCCAGCCGGAGTTCACCCGGCCGGTATGGGAATACCTCGATGGCGCGCTGTCGCCGCTGCGCGTTCGCAATGGCAAGGGCCTGCTGGAAAAACACGCTGAACTGCTGAGCCAGATCGAACAACGCTATGGCGTTGATCGCAACGTGCTGGTGTCGGTGTGGGGCATGGAAAGCAACTTCGGCCAGTTCCAGGGCAACAAATCGGTGATCCGCTCCCTGGCCACCTTGGCTTATGAAGGCCGCCGCCCGGCTTTTGCCCAGGCGCAGCTGATCGCGGCCCTGCAGATCCTGCAAAACGGTGATATCCAGCCCGACGCCATGAAAGGCTCGTGGGCCGGCGCCATGGGCCAGACCCAGTTCATCCCCACCACCTACAACACCCATGCCGTGGACTTCGATGGCGATGGCCGTCGCGATATCTGGAACAGCTCGGCTGACGCCCTGGCCTCCACTGCCCACTACCTGCAGAGCTCCGGCTGGAAACGCGGCGAGCCTTGGGGTTTTGAGGTGCAGCTGGCGCCTGGCTTCGATTACTGGCTGGCGGATGGCAGCCAGCGCAAGACAGTCTCCGAATGGCTGCAACTGGGGCTGAAACTGCCTGCCGGCGTACGTCTGCCTACCGGTAGCGAGCAGCTCTCTGCCGCCCTGTTGCTGCCGGCCGGTTATCGCGGCCCGGCGTTCCTGGTGCTGGACAACTTCCGCGCGATCCTCAAGTACAACAACTCGTCGTCCTACGCCATGGCCGTCGGCCTGCTTGGCCAACGGTTCGACGGCTCGGGTTACATCGCCGGATCCTGGCCCAAGGACGACTTGCCGCTGAGCCGCAGCGAGCGGGTCGAATTGCAGACCCTGCTCAGCGCCCGCAACTACGACGCCGGGGCCGCCGACGGCATTATCGGCGCCAACACCCGCAAGGCCATTCGCAGCGCCCAGCAGGCGATGGGCTGGCCTGCCGACGGCTATCCGACGCACAAGCTGCTGGATAGCCTGCGCCAGCGTTGATCCCTAATCGCGGGGCAAGCCCGCTCCTACACAGGTAGGAGCGGGTTTGCCCCGCGGATGGCGCTCAAACAGATCCTGCTCAAGGCGCAAACACTTGCCATCGGCATCCAGACACACCCTGGCCCCCATCGGCAAGGTCAGGTTCGGGTCGCAATGACCACTGCGCCATCCCCCCAACACCGGCACCTGCAACGGCTCGAAGAACTGACGCATCAAGGGCGCCAGCGCCTGCAGCGTGATCCCGGCAAAATCCCCGACCAGCACGCCACGAATGCCTTCAAGCTTGCCCGCCAGGCGCAACTGGGTCAGCAGGCGATCGACCCGGTACAGCGGTTCGTTAACGTCTTCAACAAACAGGATACCGCCGCCACACTGTATTTCTGCGGGTGTCCCCAGGGTCGCGCACAACAGTGACAGATTACCGCCCAGCAAGGGCCCGCTGGCCGCGCCTGGCAGGATGGTGGTCAACGGCCAGGCCTGCGGATGCTCAATGACATCGCCAGCGCTCAAACGGCCGCTGAGCTGCTCGAACAGCGACGCCAGGGTCGGTTCCTGCTTGTTACCCAGCAATTCCGACTTGAGCATGGCGCCGTGGAACGACACGAACCCGGCATGACGGGCAATGGCCGTGTGCAGCGCGGTGATGTCGCTGTAGCCGACCAAAGGCTTGGGGTGACGGCGCAGCAGGCCAAAATCGATGTTGTCCAACAGGCGCATGCTGCCGTAGCCACCGCGCAGGCAGATGATGGCATCGACATCCTCGGCAGCGAAGGCGCTGTGCAGATCTTGCAACCGCTGCGCATCGCTACCGGCCAGGTAGCCCTCGGCGGCGGTCACCCCCGGGTAGATCCGGCAACGATAGCCGCGCGCCTCGAACCACTGGTTGACCTTGAGCGTATCGACCTGGGCAGGACCTGCCGGGGCAATGATTGCAATCAGCCCACCTGCCGGCAAGGCCGCCGGCAGGGGCTGGGCATTCGTCAACAGGCCGGCCTGTTGCGTGAAGGGAAGGTTCATCCAGACGACTCCTTGTGTGGACTGATCCGTCCACAGTAAATCAACGATCCGTTCGACGGCGCAAGGAAGCCTTGCCGCAAACAAAAATGCCGATGCCGCAGGGTAGCGGGCATCGGCATTGAGGCACGGCGGCGTCGATCAGAGCTTGATCTTGGCCTCGTGCGCTTGCTGGTCAGCATGGTACGAAGAACGCACCAGCGGGCCGGAGGCGACGTTCTTGAAGCCCATCTTGTAGCCTTCTTCGGCGAACCAGGCGAAGGTGTCCGGGTGCACGAAACGCTGCACCGGCAAGTGGCTACGCGACGGCTGCAGGTACTGGCCGAGGGTCAGCATGTCGATGTTGTGCTCGCGCATGCGGTGCATCACTTCGATCACTTCTTCGTCGGTTTCGCCAAGGCCCAGCATCAGCCCGGACTTGGTCGGTACATGCGGCACCAGTTCCTTGAACTTCTGCAGCAGGGTCAGCGACCACTGGTAGTCCGAACCCGGACGCGCAGCCTTGTACAGGCGAGGCACGGTTTCGAGGTTGTGGTTGAACACATCCGGCGGGGTCTCGGCGGTGATCGCCAGGGCCACATCCATGCGCCCGCGGTAGTCCGGCACCAGGGTCTCGAGCTGGACGCCCGGCGACAGTGCGCGAATTTCACGAATGCAGTCGGCAAAGTGCTGGGCACCGCCATCACGCAGGTCGTCGCGGTCCACCGAAGTGATCACCACGTACTTCAGGCGCAGGTCGGCGATGGCCACGGCAAGGTTCTTTGGCTCGTCGACGTCCAGAGGCTTGGGCCGGCCATGGCCGACGTCGCAGAACGGGCAACGGCGGGTGCAGATGTCACCCATGATCATGAAGGTGGCGGTGCCGCCAGAGAAGCATTCGCCCAGGTTCGGGCACGAGGCTTCTTCGCAGACGCTGTGCAACTTGTGTTTGCGCAGCAGTTGCTTGATACGGTCGACTTCCGGCGAAACCGGAATACGCACGCGAATCCAGTCAGGCTTTTTTGGCAGCTCGTCGGTGGGGATGATCTTCACCGGGATACGCGCGACTTTTTCCGCGCCACGCAGTTTGACACCCGCCTCGACCTTCGGCCGTGGCGCTGGCGTCACGCTTTGCACTGGTTCTTGCACAACAGTAGTCATATTCAGAAGATTCCGCCCGTAAGGGTCGTCTGCTCAGCATAGTCGAGGTGCTTGACCAGCTGCCCGCGCAGCCTTGCCCTTACCTCAGAGAGTTCGATCGAGCCTGCCTGATCGCGCAGCTGGGTCATGGCCAGCCCCGCATACCCGCAGGGGTTAATCCGGCGGAATGGCGCAAGGTCCATGTCCACGTTCAGGGCAAGGCCGTGGAACGAACAGCCATTGCGAATCCGCAAGCCGAGGGAGGCGATTTTCGCCCCTTCGACATAGACGCCCGGCGCATCGGCCTTGGCCGCCGCCTCGACGTTATAACTGGCCAACAGCTCGATCAGGCAGCGCTCAATGCGGCTGACCAGATCGCGCACGCCAAAGCCCAGGCGGCGCACATCCAGCAACAAGTACGCCACCAGCTGGCCCGGGCCGTGATAGGTCACCTGGCCGCCGCGATCGGTCTGCACCACCGGGATGTCACCCGGTACCAGCAGATGCTCGGCCTTGCCGGCCTGACCCTGGGTAAACACCGCCGGGTGTTCAACCAGCCATACCTCATCCGCCGTGCCGGGGCCACGCTGGTCGGTGAACCGACGCATGGCCTCCAGCACCGGCTCGTAAGGCAGCAGGCCGAGGTCGCGAAAGCCGAGGCAATCGGGCATCAGAGCACCATTTTCACGATTCCGGTCGCGCGCAGGGCGCTGTTGATATCGTGCAGCTGGTCTTCACCGGTGGCGACGATGTGCAGTTGCACCGTGGTGTACTTGCCTTCCTTGCTCTGGCGTTCGGCCAGGGTATTCATGTCGACCGTGGCGTACTTCTTCAGGATCTCGATCACCGTGTCCTTGAAATTGACCACGGTGTCACCGATGACCTTGATCGGGTAATCGGCGCAGGGGAATTCGATTTTGTGCGATTTGTCAGCTTCGGTCATGGCAGTAACGGCCTCGTAAGCCGTGGCAACAACAACGCCCCCGCGTGAGTGGGCGGGGGCGTGGCAGGTCACGATATCAGTTGAACAACCCGTAGAAGAATAGCCGAATGCTATCCCACACACGACGGAAGAAACCACCTTCCTCGACGCCATCCAGCGCGATCAGGTCGGCACTGTGGACAACCTTGTCATCCAGTTTGACTTCCACTTTACCGATCACGTCACCTTTGTTGATCGGAGCGATCAATTGCGGGTTCATGGTCATGCTTGCGGCCAGCTTTTTCAATTGGCCTTTAGGCAAAGTCATGCTCAGATCCTGAGCCAGACCGGCTTTGACCTGGTTGGTCGCCCCTTTCCATACCGGCGCCTGGGCCAGTTCGGTACCCTTCTGGTAGAAAGTCTGGGTTTCGAAGAAGCGGAAGCCGTAAGTCAGCAGTTTCTGGGTTTCGGCCGCACGCGATTGCTCGCTGTTGGTACCGAAGACCACGGCGATCAGGCGCATGCCGTCACGTACCGCCGAAGACACCATGCAGTAGCCGGCTTCGTCGGTGTGGCCGGTTTTCAGGCCGTCGACGGTCTTGTCGCGCCACAGCAGCAGGTTGCGGTTAGGTTGCTTGATGTTGTTCCAGAAGAACTCCTTCTGCGAGTAGATCGCGTAGTGAGCCGGGTCTTCGTGGATGATCGCGCGTGCCAGCACCGCCATGTCGTGAGCCGACGAGTAGTGCTCGGGGTTCGGCAGGCCGGTCGGGTTCATGAAGTGGCTGTTGCTCATGCCAAGATCGGTAGCGGTCTTGTTCATCATGTCGGCGAAAGCGTCTTCGCTGCCGGCGATGTGCTCGGCCAGGGCGACGCTGGCGTCGTTACCCGACTGGATGATGATACCGTGCAGCAGGTCGCTGACGCTGACCTGGGTGCCAACCTTGATGAACATCCGCGAACCGCCGGTACGCCAGGCGTTTTCGCTGACGGTGACCGGGTCGTTTTCGCCGATCTGCCCGCGACGGATATCCAGGGTCGCGATGTAGGCGGTCATCAGCTTGGTCAGGCTCGCCGGAGGCAGACGCTGGTCACCATTGTTCTCGACCAGGATGTTGCCGCTGGAGGCTTCCATGAGCACGTAGGACTTGGCAGCCAGTTGCGGCGGCGACGGCATCATCTGCTCTGCCGCGAAGGCGGCAGGGGCAATCATCAGCGGTACAAGCAGGCAAAGGCGTTTGGCAAAGCTGGTTATGTTCATCCGTCTCTCGAAATGGCTAATGGGCTCATGCCCTCATGGGCAAAACGTTTACAGGCGCATGGCCTGACGGGCAAAACCGCCATTGTACATGGCGGCTGCGCCCGGCTGCATGACAAACCGATCAGTCCCCCCGATCAGTCTGCCGTGACGACTTTGGGCTGCCCCAGATTGGCCAGCCGCACGCTGTCCTGCATCTGCTGGGCTTCGCCCTGGCTGTTGATCGGCCCCAGGCGGACCCGATGCAGGGTCTGCTGGTTACGCACCACCGAACTGATGAAGACCGGCGCGCTGACCATGCTGCTGAGCTTGGAGCGCAGCAGTTCGGCGGCGTCCGGGTTGGCAAAGGCGCCGACCTGCAAGTAAAGACCATTGCTGGCCAGGCCATTATTGCTGGCGACCTGTACCGGGACCACGGCGGCGGCGTGCTGCTGCGGTGGCGGAGTCCATTGTTCGACCGTACCGGTGCTGGCCGGCAGGGCCTGGGTCTGGGCCACTTGCGGCTGGTCGAGCACCATCGGCGCCGCTTGGCCACGCTGAGCCCACCATTGTTTCGGGTCGATACCCTCGACGCGCACCCGCGCGGTACCGGTTTCGGCATAGCCGAGCTTCTTCGCCGCCGCGTAGGACAGGTCGATGATGCGGTCGGAATAGAACGGTCCGCGGTCGTTGACCCGCAGGATCACGCTACGGTGGTTGTCGAGGTTGGTGACCTTGACGTAGGCCGGCAGCGGCAGGGTCTTGTGCGCCGCGCTCATGCCGTAGAGGTCATAGACCTCGCCGTTGGCGGTGTTCTGGCCGTGGAACTTGGTGCCGTACCAGGACGCCGTGCCCTCGGCGCGGTAGTTGCGCGAGTCGGGGATCGGGAAGTAGGTCTTACCCAGTACGGTGTAGGGGTTGGCCTTGTAGTTGCCGGTGTGCACGGTCGGCGTGGCATCGGGGATCTTCGAGACATCGACATCCCACCAGGGCGCGCCGTCCTTGTGGGCCCGGTTGATGTCCAGCCCGGGCTTGGCCCGCACCACATTGGCATTACCCTGGGTAGAGGTGCTCGGGCGGCTGCTCGAGCAGCTCACCAGCACCAGGCCCAGGGCGGCGCAACCAAGCATTTTCAGCGATGTAGCGGAGAACATTACACGCATTACTTGGCGCCCCGTGCTTGAACCAGCAGGTCCGAGAGCTGATGCACTGCCATGGCATACATCACGCTGCGGTTATAGCGAGTGATCGCGTAGAAGTTTTTCAGGCCCAGCCAGTATTCGGGGCCATTGTCGCCTTCGAGCCGGAAGGCGGTGACCGGCAGATCATCGCGCAGCGCATCATGACTCGACCAGCCCAGTGCCCGCAACTCCCCGACCGTCTTGACCGCGTCGATACCCGGGCTCAGGCCCTCATCGACACGTTCGCCACGTACCGTGGCACGGCTGACCACCTGCTCGCCAGCGACCCAGCCATGGCGCTTGAAGTAGCTGGCAACGCTGCCAATGGCATCGTCCGGGTTGTTCCAGATATTGATGTGGCCGTCGCCGTCAAAGTCCACGGCGTAGGCGCGAAAGCTGCTCGGCATGAACTGCGGCAGGCCCATGGCGCCAGCATAGGAGCCTTTGAGGGTCAGCGGGTCGACCTGCTCTTCACGGGCCAGCAGCAGGTATTCGCGCAGCTCCTTGCGGAAGAATTCGGCGCGCGGCGGGTAATCGAAGCCCAGGGTCGACAGCGCGTCGATCACCCGGTAGTTGCCGGTGTTGCGGCCAAAGAAGGTCTCGACACCGATGATCGAAACGATCACCTGGGCCGGCACGCCGTATTCCTGCTCGGCGCGGGCCAGGGTGGCCTCATGCTGGCGCCAGAAGTCGACGCCACGGGCGACCCGGGCGTCGGTGAGGAACATCGGCCGGTAGTCCTTCCAGGGTTTTACCCGTTCGGCCGGACGCGAGATCGCATCGAGGATCGACTGCTTGCGCTGAACCTCGCGAAACACCCCCATCAGCTGCTCACCGGCAAAACCGTAGTCGCGGGTCATTTCGCCGACGAACTCGGCCACCTGGGGCGAGCCGTCATAGTCGCCGGCAGAGGCACCCTGCACCCCGCCGAACAAACCCAGAAAGCCGACCCAAGGCGCGCAACGAGCCGCCCAGCCACGCATTGCTTGCATGTAATTCTTCACCTTATTCAAACCTGCGCAATCCATTTGCGATGCGTATGGATCGACATTAAAACTCCAAACGCTGACAGCAGCGTCACCAACGAAGTTCCGCCATAACTAATGAAGGGCAGCGGCACACCCACTACAGGCAACAAGCCGCTGACCATTCCGATATTGACGAACACATAAACAAAGAAGGTCATGGTCAGGCTGCCGGCCAGCAACTTGCCGTAGAGCGTCTGGGCCTGGGCAGTAATCACCAGGCCACGGCCGATCAACAGCAGGTAGATGAGAAGCAGCGCGCAGATGCCGACCAGGCCGAACTCTTCGCCGAGCACGGCGATGATGAAGTCGGTGTGGCTTTCCGGCAGAAAGTCCAGGTGCGACTGGGTGCCCAGCAGCCAGCCCTTGCCGAACACCCCGCCCGAGCCGATCGCCGCTTTCGACTGGATGATGTTCCAGCCGGTGCCCAGCGGGTCGCTTTCCGGGTCGAGGAAGGTCAGTACCCGTTGCTTCTGATAGTCGTGCATGACGAAGAACCACATGGCCACCGCCACCGGTACCGCCGCCGCCACCACGCTAAGGATCCAGCGCCAGCGCAGGCCGCCCATGAACAGCACGAAGGCGCCGGAGGCCAGGATCAGCAAGGCGGTGCCGAGGTCTGGCTGACGCACGATCAGGATGAACGGCACGCCGATCATGATCAGGCTGATCATCACGTGCTTGAGGTGCGGCGGTAGCGAACGCTTGGCCAGGTACCAGGCGATGGTCGCCGGCATGATGATCTTCATGAATTCCGAGGGCTGGAAGCGGATCACCCCGGGGATGTTGATCCAGCGCGTGGCGCCCATGGCGTTGTGGCCCATGACGTCGACCACCACCAGCAGGATCACCCCGACCACGTAGGCCAGGGGCACCCAGCGCGCCATGAAGCGCGGTTCGAGCTGGGCAATGACGAACATCGATACCAGGCCGATGCCGAAGGAACTGGCCTGCTTGAGCAGCAGGTCCCAGTTCTTGCCGCTGGCCGAATAGAGGACGAACAGGCTGCCGGCCGCCAGGGTCAGCAGCAGGATCAGCAACGGTCCGTCGACATGGATACGCTGCAGGAAGCTGGCGCGACGACGCATCACGTCCTCGCTGGAAAGCATGCGATCGAAATTGTTCTTCACTGGGCCGACTCCTGAACAACGGTGGCGGGAGCGAACTCGGATTTGAGCCGGCCGTTCTCGTCGAGCAGCCAGGCGTCCATCACCTGCCGCATCACTGGCGCTGCGACGCGACCACCGGCCTCGCCGTTTTCGATCATGACCGAGACCACGATCTTCGGGTTCTCTGCCGGGGCGAAGCCGACGAACAGGGCGTGGTCACGGTGGCGTTCCTGAACCTTGTTGCGGTCGTACTTCTCGCCCTGCTTGATCGCTACCACCTGGGCGGTGCCGCTCTTGCCGGCAATCCGGTACTGGGCCCCGGCGGCGGCGGCGCGTGCGGTACCGCGGGCGTTGTGCATCACCTGCTCCATGCCGTGGGTGACCCTGGCCCAGTCGGACTTGTCGCGCAGCACAATGTCTTCCATCGGGTTGTCGTCCACCGGCGGCTGGCCTTCGATGGTCTTGGCCAGGTGCGGACGGTACCACTTGCCCTTGCTGGCGATCAGCGCGATGGCCTGGGCCATCTGCAACGGCGTGGTCTGCATGTAGCCCTGGCCGATACCGAGGATCAGCGTCTCACCCGGGAACCAGGCCTGGCGGCGGGTGGCGCGCTTCCATTCGCGGGTCGGCATCAGGCCGGCGGACTCCTCGAACATGTCGAGGGAGACCTTCTGCCCGAGACCGAACTTGTTCATGTAGCTGGACAGACGGTCGATGCCCATCTTGTGCGCCAGGTCGTAGAAGTAAGTGTCGTTGGAGCGCATGATCGCCAGGTCCAGGTCGACCCAACCGTCGCCGCTGCGGTTCCAGTTGCGGTACTTGTGGTCATAGTTGGGCAACTGGTAGTAGCCCGGGTCGAACACCCGGCTGCTGGCCGTGACCACGCCACTGTCGAGGCCGGCGATGGCCACTGCCGGCTTGATGGTCGAACCCGGTGGGTACAGCCCACGCAGCACGCGGTTGAACAGCGGGCGGTCGATCGAATCGCGCAGGTCGGCGTAGGCCTTGAAGCTGATACCGGTGACGAATGGGTTAGGGTCGAAGCTCGGCTGGCTGACCATCGCCAGCACTTCGCCGGTATTCGGATCGAGCGCGACGATAGCACCGCGTCGCCCGCCCAGTGCGGCTTCGGCGGCCTCCTGCAGCTTGATGTCGAGGCTCAGGACGATGTCCTTGCCGGGGATCGGGTCGGTGCGCTTGAGCACCCGCAACACCCGGCCACGGGCATTGGTCTCGACCTCTTCGTAACCCACCTGGCCGTGCAGCTCCGGCTCGTAGAAGCGCTCGATGCCGGTCTTGCCGATATGGTGAGTGCCGCTGTAATTGACCGGATCGAGGGTTTTCAGCTCTTTCTCGTTGATCCGCCCAACATAGCCGACCGAGTGGGCAAAGTGCGCACCCTGCGGGTAATGGCGCACCAGCTGGGCAACCACCTCAACACCCGGCAAGCGGAACTGGTTCACCGCAATACGGGCGATCTGCTCTTCGGTCAACTCGAACAGGATCGGCACCGGCTCGAACGGCCGGCGCCCCTGGCGCATGCGCTTTTCGAACAGGGTGCGGTCATCCGGGGTCAGTTCCAGCACCTCGACGATTACGTCGAGCACCTGCTGCCAGTCGCCGGAGCGCTCGCGGGTCATGCTCAGGCTGAAGCTTGGCCGGTTGTCGGCGACAATCACCCCGTTGCGGTCGAAGATCAGCCCGCGGGTCGGCGGAATCGGCTGCACATGCACCCGGTTGTTTTCCGACAGGGTCGAGTGATAGTCGTACTGGATCACCTGCAGGTAATACAGGCGGACGATCAACACGCAGATCAGCAGGACGATCGCCACTGCACCGACCACGACGCGGCTACGCACCAGACGGGCGTCTTTCTCGTGATCCTTGAGGCGAATCGGCTGCGACATTGAAAAGGCTTAAGGCTTATTTATGGTAGGGGTGCCCGGACAGTACGGTCCAGGCGCGGTACAGCTGTTCGCCGATCAGTATCCTTACCAACGGGTGGGGCAGTGTCAGTGGCGACAGCGACCAGCGCTGCTCGGCCCGCGCGCAGACTTCCGGCGCCAGCCCTTCGGGGCCGCCAACCATGAAGTTGACAGTACGCGAGTCCAGGCGCCAGCGGTCCAGCTCGACCGCCAGTTGCTCGGTACTCCAGGGCTTGCCATGGACCTCCAGAGTGACAATCCGTTCCCCTGGCTGGACCTTGGCGAGCATGGCCTCGCCCTCCTGACGAATCAGGCGGGCGACGTCGGCATTCTTGCCCCGGGTATTGAGCGGTATTTCCACCAGCTCCAACGACAGCTCAGAGGGCAGGCGCTTGGCATATTCATGCCAACCGTCCTCAACCCACTTGGGCATGCGCGAGCCGACCGCGATCAAACGCAGACGCACGAGCCTTCCTTATTCCCGATCTTTCAGCTTGTCTGAAAACTCGTGGGCATGATCCGGGCTGTGGTGTTTGCCATCAGCTGAGCGGCTCTGCTCCGCACCCAGCCACAGGCGCTCGAGATCGTAGAACTGACGGGCAGCGGCGGTCATCATGTGGACGATGACGTCGTTCAGGTCGAGCAGGACCCAGTCGCTGTCGCCCTTGCCTTCTTCGCCCAGCGGCTGCACGCCCTTGGCCTTGACCTGCTCGCGGACCTTTTCCAGCATCGCGCTGATCTGGCGGTTGGAGGTACCGGTGGCGATGATCATGTAATCGGTCAGGCTGTGCTTTTCACGCACGTCGATAACCTGGATGTCCTGGGCCTTGACGTCTTCCAGGGCGGATTTGGTCAGTTCGACCAGCTCTTCGGCGCTGACGGCGTTGTGTTTTTGCTTGGTCATATAAAACTCATTCAACTCAATAGTATGAGGCGCTTTTCAGCGCCCTCAGTTCGGCGCACGGTAAAGGTTGTGCGCATCGATGTAGGCCAGTACTGCGTCCGGCACCAGAAACCGCACCGACTTGCCGCTGGCCAGCAGCTGTCGGATCTGCGTGGCTGACACCGCAAGCGGCGTCTGCCAGACGAATGCAATATTCCCGGCAGGCCCTTCGAGGGCCTGCGGATCACTGACCGAGCGTGCGGCCAGCAGGTTGCGCAAGGCATCCGGCGGCTCGACGTCGGCATCCGGGCGTTGCAGCACCAGGATGTGACAATGTTGCAGCAATTCTTCCCAACGGTGCCAACCGGGCAGGCCGCAGAACGCATCCCAGCCCAGCAGCAGAAACAGTTGCTCCGAGGCGGCCATTTCGGCGCGCATCAGCTCCAGCGTTTCAATGGTGTACGACGGCTTGTCGCGGGCAAGCTCGCGGGCATCGACCGACAGCGTTGGCACACCCTGTACGGCGCACCGGACCATCGCCAGACGGTCCTGGGCCGATACCTGCGGTGTGTCGCGGTGCGGCGGGCGGGCGTTGGGCATCAGCCGCAGCTCGTCCAGCGCCAGCACTTCAGCTACCTCCAGCGCACTGCGCAGGTGGCCGATGTGCACGGGGTCGAATGTCCCGCCGAGCACGCCGATGCGCCGGGCGGGCGACAGCGTCGAAACGTGGGCGGGCGGTTTGCGCTCGGCCAAGTCAGAGCGACTCCTGTCCGCGCAGTTGACCATCGCCGATCACCACGTACTTCTCGCAGGTCAGGCCTTCCAGGCCAACCGGGCCGCGGGCGTGCAGCTTGTCGGTGGAAATACCGATCTCCGCGCCCAGGCCGTACTCGAAACCGTCGGCAAAGCAGGTCGGGGTGTTGATCATCACCGAGGACGAATCGACCTCGGCCATGAACTGGCGAGCCTGCGCCTGATGTTCGGTCACGATGGAATCGGTATGGTGCGAGCCATAGTGATTGATATGTTCGATGGCCTGGTCCAGGCCGTCGACCACGCGAATCGACAGAATCGCCGCGAGGTATTCAGTGTTCCAGTCCGCCTCGGTCGCCGGCACCGCCTCGATAATCTCGAGGGTGCGCTCGCAACCACGCAGTTCGACACCTTTTTCCCGAAATTGGCGGGCCATTTCCGGCAAGAATTCGGCCGCTACCGACTGATCGACCAGCAGGGTTTCCATCGCCCCGCAGATGCCGTAGCGGTAGGTCTTGGCGTTGAAGGCGATGCGCCGGGCCTTGTCCAGCTCTGCATGCTCGGCCACATAGACGTGGCAGATGCCGTCCAGGTGCTTGATCACCGGCACCCGCGCGTCGCGGCTGATGCGCTCGATCAGGCCCTTGCCGCCACGCGGCACGATGACATCGACAAACTCCGGCATGCTGATCAGCGCGCCGACCGCTTCGCGATCGGTGGTTTCCACCACTTGTACCACCGCCGCCGGCAAGCCGGCCTCGGCCAGCCCGCGCTGGATGCAGGCGGCAATAGCACGGTTGGAGTGGATGGCCTCGGAGCCGCCACGCAGGATGGTGGCGTTGCCGGACTTGAGGCACAGGCTGGCGGCGTCGATGGTCACGTTCGGACGCGACTCGTAAATGATGCCGATTACACCCAGCGGTACGCGCATCTTGCCAACCTGGATACCCGATGGCCGGTAGCTCATGTCGCGGATCGCGCCGACCGGGTCCGGCAGGCTGGCCACCTGGCGCAGGCCGACAATCATGCCGTCGATGCGCGCCGGGGTCAGTGCCAGGCGCTCGAGCATGGCCGGTTCCAGGCCGTTGGCCCGGCCAGCGGCCAGGTCCAGCTCATTGGCGGCGGTCAGCTCGGCGCGGGCAGCGTCCAGCGCGTTGGCGGCGGCTTGCAGGGCGCGGTTCTTCTGCGCGGTGCTGGCACGGCCGATCACGCGCGACGCCGCGCGGGCAGCGCGACCCAGGCGGGTCATGTAGTCAAGAACGGACTCAGTCATGGGCTCAGTGGTCTTGGCGAAGGGGAAAATCGGATGATTATAACTGTCGCGTGGTCCCACGCCCAGCGGTGACAGGCGGATGGTCGAAAAGAGTGCTGATATTGGCCATTCAGGGTTGGTTAAGACAGAAATTGCTATCATCGCCCACCTGCCCACCCGCGAACCCCGCCAGCATGCCCGATTCTGCCCCCTGCCCGCTCAAGGCCTTGCCCGACAGTTTCTTCGACCGCGACGCCGGGGAACTGGCCAGGGCTCTGCTGGGCAAGGTCATCCGCCACCGTCACGGCCCGTACTGGCTGGCGGCGCGGATCATCGAGACCGAGGCCTACTACCTCACCGACAAGGGCAGCCACGCCTCGCTCGGTTACACCGAGAAACGCAAGGCGCTGTTCCTCGACGGCGGGCACATTTACATGTACTACGCCCGCGGCGGCGACTCGCTGAACTTCAGCGCCCACGGGCCGGGCAATGCTGTGCTGATCAAGTCGGCCTACCCCTTCGTCGACGCCCTTTCGGATGACAACAGCCTGGCGCAAATGCAACTGAACAACCCCGACGCCAGCGGCCAGGCGCGCCCGCCCGAGCGCCTGTGCGCCGGGCAGACCCTGCTGTGCAAGGCCCTGGGCCTGAAAGTTCCGCATTGGGACGGCAAACGCTTCGATGCCGAGCAGCTGTTTGTCGAGGACTGCGGTATCAAAGTGAAACAAATTATCCAGACCACCCGCCTGGGGATTCCCCACGGCCGTGATGAACATCTGCCCTACCGGTTCGTCGACGCCGACTTCGCCCGCCATTGCACACGGAACCCGCTGCGCCGGGGCCAAGTCGAAGGCCGGGATTACTTCTTACTGACACAAGGAAACTGACACGATGGGCCCATGGCTCGACAGCCTGACCACTTGGCTCAGCGCCAACCCGCAATGGCTGGGATTGGCGATTTTTCTGGTGGCCTGCGTGGAATGCCTGGCAATAGCCGGGATCATCGTCCCCGGCACCGTCCTGTTGTTCGCCGTCGCGGTACTGGCTGGCAGCGGCGCCCTGACGCTGGGTGAAACCCTGCTGCTGGGCTTTGCCGGTGGCCTGCTCGGTGACGCGATCTCCTACACCCTGGGCCGGCGCTTTCACCAGAACATCCGCCGCTTGCCGCTGCTGCGCCATCATCCTGAATGGATCGGCAGCGCCGAGACCTATTTCCAGCGCTACGGTATCGCCAGCCTGCTGGTCGGGCGCTTCATCGGCCCGCTGCGGCCAATGCTGCCCATGGTCGCCGGCATGTTCGACATGCCGCTGCCACGCTTTATCGCGGTAAGCCTGATCGCCGGGGCCGGCTGGGCGGTGGCTTACCTGCTGCCAGGCTGGGCCACGGGAGCAGCCATGCGCCTGCCGCTGCCGGAAGGCTTCTGGCCACAGGCCGGAGTGGTCGTCGGCGGCCTGGCGTTGCTGATCGGCCTGAGCATCAACAGCAGCCTGCGCAGCATGCGCCGCGGCACCCGACTGATTGCCGGGATGAGCCTGCTGGCCCTGACCGGGCTGTTTTTCGGCTGGCCGTACCTGACCCAGTTCGACCAGGGCCTGATGACCCTGATCCAGGAAAACCGCAGTCGCGCCATCGACGGCACGGTGGTGCTGATCACCCGCCTCGGCGATTTCCGTACCCAGTTTTTCCTTGGCGGCCTGCTCACTGGCCTGCTGCTGCTGGCCCGGCAATGGCGCCCGGCGATTTTCGCCGGCAGCACCCTGATCGGCACGGCACTGGCCAACGGCAGCCTTAAATGGCTATTTGCCCGGGCGCGCCCGGAAGTACTGACCGATCCGCTGACCACCTATAGCATGCCCAGCGGCCACAGTTCGGCGTCGTTTGCGTTCTTTCTGGTGCTGGCAGTACTGGCCGGGCGCGGACAACCGCCGCGCATGCGCCTGACCTGGATCCTGCTGGGCTGCATTCCGGCGCTGTCGATCGCGCTGTCACGGGTCTATCTGGGCGCGCACTGGCCGACCGACATTCTCGCCGGCGCCATGCTCGCCTGCTGCGTGTGTGCCACCAGCCTGACCCTGACCCAGCAGCGTCAACCGCTCACGGCCCTGCCGCTGCGGGTGTGGTGGCTGATCCTGCCGGCGTGCGTCGCGCTGCTGGCATTCTTCGCCCTGCACGCGCTGCCCCACGCCCTGCTGCGCTACCAGTACTGAGGGCTCAGGCGAACAGCTCGCCCTGCAGCCGATCGAGCAGCGCCTGGATAGCCTCCAGGCGTTTGTGCGGCGAATCGATGGCCAACAGGTCGAGCTTGTCTTCTTCGACGAAGGGCAGCAGGTAGGCCAACTGATTGGCCAGTGCCTGCTGGCCCGTCACGGGTACCGGCATGCCCAAGGCTTCGACCATCGGGTGCTCGCCCAGCGCCTGCAGCAGCGCCAGCAAGTCGTGGTGGTCATCTTCCAGCGATTCATCGGCAAGTTCAGGCAGCCAGGACACATCAGCAACCAGCAACTGATCCTTCTGCACCTCGAACGGCCCGACGCGAAAGCGTCGGGTACCCTCGACGCGAATACCCAGCAGGCCGTTGTCCTGCTGCTGGAAATCACGAATCAGCGCCTCGCAGCCGACCTGCGAGAAACCGCTCGGCGCACTGCCAACCTGCTCGCCTTCAAGAATGCACACCACACCAAAGCCGCCGCCCTGCTTCATGATGCGGCCGATCATGTCCAGGTAGCGCGCCTCGAATATCTGCAAATCGAGAAAGCAGCCTGGAAACAGCACGGTATTGAGCGGAAACAGGGGTAACGTCATTGCAACTCCTCAAGCAACCAGGCTAACCGCCAGGGGCAGGAACACCGCCGTGGCAACCCCCATCAGGCTCATCGCCAGGGCCGCGAAGGCCCCGCATTCTTCACTTTCCTGCAGCGCCACCGAAGTGCCCACCGCATGCGCAGTAACGCCGAGGGCCATGCCCCGCGCCTCGGGGCTGTGCACGCCACAGCGCGACAGCAGCGCCGGACCGAAAATCGCCCCGATCACCCCGGTGATCAGTACGAACACCGCCGCCAGCGCGGCCACGCCGCCAATCTGCTCGGCCACCAACATGGCAATCGGCGAAGTCACCGATTTTGGCGCCATGGTCATCAGGATCATGTGCTCGGCGCCGAACCACCAGCCCAGCAACAGGCAGGCGCCGGTGGCGAACACCCCTCCGATTACCAGCGTAGTAAAAGTCGGCCAGAACAGCTGGCGAATGCGCCGAAGGTTGAGGTAGAGCGGTACCGCCAGAGCCACGGTCGCCGGGCCCAGGAGGATGTTCATGATCTCGGTGCTTTTACGGTACTCGCTGTAGGTCAGGCCACAGGTGAGCAGTACGCCAATGACCACCAGCATCGACACCAGCACCGGTTGCAGGAAGATCCAGCGGGTCTTCTCATAGGCAGCCAGCACCAGTTGATAGGCGCCCAGGGTGATGCCGATGCCGAACAGCGGATGGTGAATGACGGCGTCGACGGCGCCGCTCCAGTCCAGGCTCATGGCTGCTCCTTGTGGGTGCCCTGGCGGGCCATCAGCTTGTGCATCAGCACACCGACAAACACCAGGGTGAGCAACGCCGACAGCACCAGGGCGCCGACGATGGCCCAGAAGTCCGCGGCAATATCCGCGGCATAGACCATCACCCCCACCGCCGGCGGCACCAGCAAGAGAGGCAGGTAGCGCAGCAGACTGTTGGCCGCCTCGCTCAGGGGCGCGCCCACTTCGCCGCGCAGCATCAGGAACACCAGCAGCAACAGCAGACCGATGATCGGCCCCGGAAGGATCGGCACGAACAGGTGATTGATCGCCGTCCCGAACAACTGGAACAGCACCAGCCAGGTCAAACCACGCAACAGCATAAGCATCTCCTTGAAGCCCGGCGGCCATTATAAGCACGCTAACGACCGGCATATAAGCCGATATTCGCCGACTTGACCGCACCCTGCAGGCGTGCTGATCTTAGGTCTTCGAATCTGCCGAAGTCATAAGAAACCAAAGACAATCTGGAGAGTCACAATGCCCTATGTACCTGTTGCAGAGCTTTCGCAGTACGTTGGAAAGGAACTTGGACGTTCCGAATGGCTGACCATCGATCAACAACGCATCAACCTGTTCGCCGAGGCCACCGGCGACTTCCAGTTCATCCACGTCGACCCGGACAAGGCGGCAAAAACGCCATTTGGCAGCACCATCGCTCACGGTTTTCTCACCCTGTCGCTGATTCCCAAGTTGATGGAAGGCATTCTGGTTGTGCCTGAAGGCCTGAAGATGGCTGTCAACTATGGCCTGGACAGCGTGCGTTTCATCCAGCCGGTGAAGGTCGACAGCAAGGTGCGGCTCAAGGTCGACCTGACTGACGCCACCGAGAAGAAGCCCGGGCAATGGCTGCTCAAGGTCACCGCCACCCTGGAAATCGAAGGCCAGGAAAAACCTGCCTACATTGCCGAACCGCTGTCGCTCTGCTTCGTCTGAGCCAGGCAATGGGTGAAACCGTCCTGGCGACTGTTTCACCCGCCGCATTCTGCGGCATACTCGGGGCCTCACTCGTCCGGACCCCGCCATGCGCCCACTCGTTCCTCTTGCCCTGACCCTGCTACTGGCCGCTTGCGGTGACGGCGAGCCGTTGTCGCCACCCGATGCGCGCCTGCCCGATGGCGGCCGCTATCGAGGCGAGGTGGTCGATGGTCTGTTGCAAGGTGCCGGGCGCATCGACTACCCCAATGGCAGCTGGTATGAAGGCAACTTCCTCAATGGCCAATGGCACGGCCAGGGTGAATGGCACGGCAGCAATGGCGAGGTCTACCGGGGCCAGTTCCAGCAGGGCCTGTTCCACGGCCTGGGCACCCTGAAGACGCCGGGTAGCAGCTACACCGGCGGCTTCAAGCTTGGCCGCCGTGATGGCGAAGGCACCCTGAAAGAACCCGGCCTGCTCTACCGTGGCCAGTTCAAGGACGACCAGTACAACGGCGCCGGCCACCTTGAACTGGCTGACGGCAGCCAGTACCAGGGCCTGTTCGCCCGGGGCAAGCCCAACGGCGAAGGCATTCGCAGCGATGCCAGCGGCAACCAGTTCAGCGGCCATTTCGTCAACGGCCAGCTCGAAGGCAGCGGCACCTTCAACAGCGCCGAAGGCGATCAGTACATCGGCGCCTTTCACGACAACCGCCTGGAAGGACGGGGTCGTTATGAAAACGCCGACGGCGACGTGTGGATCGGTCAGTTCAAGGACGGCTCGCTCAGCGGCAAGGGCGAACTGATCGGCAGTGACGGCAGCCACTACAAAGGTAATTTCAGCGACTGGCGCTTTTCCGGTAACGGCCGCCTGCAGTTGCCTGACGGCAGTGTCTATGTCGGCGGCTTCGAGAACGACACCTACCAGGGCAATGGCCGCCTGACCCTGGTCGACGGGCGCAGCGAAAGCGGCCTGTGGCTCAATGGCCAGCGCGTGCGCGACGAGCATGGCAAGCTGCTGCCCGACCCGCTGGAACTGGCACTGCTCAACCAGGGCAGCCTGCTTGACCAAGCGCTGACCAAGGTGCCGGCTTCGACCGCACAAATCGAACTCTACAGCCTGGCTCTGGGTGGCGATGGCAAGCAGAGCGTATTCCTGCGTGAAGCCGATTACGTCAGCAACATGCTCAAGAGCCGCTTCGGCGCGGTCGGCCAGGTCAGCCTGGTCAACCACCGCGACCACCTCGCCGACCGGCCCATGGCCACCCGCGAGAACCTTGCCCGCGCCGTGCGCACCCTGGCCGAACGCAGCGGCCCGGAAGACCTGGTGTTCATCTATCTGACCAGCCACGGCAGCCATGAGCATGAACTGGTGCTCGACCAACCGCGCCTGCAACTGGCCGACCTGCCCGCCGATGCCCTGGCTGCCACCCTGGCGCCATTAAAAGACCGCGACAAGATCATTGTCATCTCGGCCTGTTATTCAGGGGGCTATATCGCTCCGCTCAAGGACGACAGGACCCTGATCATGACCGCTTCGCGCGCCGACCGGGTGTCGTTCGGCTGCTCGGAAGAGGCGGACTTCACCTACTTCGGCGACGCGCTGTTTGCCCAGGCCTTGAACCAGACCGACGACCTGCAACAAGCCTTTGAACGAGCCAGGGCCGCCGTCTCGGAGCGCGAGGCGATCGAAGGTTTCGATGCCTCCGAACCACAGATCTGGGCGCCCAAAGGCGTACTCGATCACTGGCAGCGCCTGCGCCAGCAACAAGCGCGCAAAGCCCTGCAAAGTGATACGGGCAAGCAACAGGCCGAGCATGCAAAAAATGCCGGTAACCACTAAGCTGACTGTATCAAGGGAGAGACATCATGTACTTGACGCCTCAGCATATCCTGCTTGCCGGAGCCACCGGTCTTACCGGTGAACACTTACTTGATCGGCTGCTCAACGAGCCCACCGTCAGCCGCGTATTGGCCCCAACCCGTCGCCCACTGGCCGAACACCCACACCTGGAAAACCCGGTGGGTGACCCGGCGGTGTTCCTCCCACAACTGGCAGGCCGCGTCGACATCGCCTTCTGCTGCCTGGGCACCACCATCAAGCAGGCCGGATCGGAGCCGGCCTTTCGCGCAGTCGACCTGGACATGGTCGTCGCCTTCGGCAAACGCGCCCGGGAGATGGGCGCGCGGCATTTGCTGGTGGTCAGCGCCCTGGGTGCCGACCGTAGATCGCCGATCTTCTACAACCGGGTCAAAGGCGAAATGGAGGCCGCATTGAAGGCCCAGGACTGGCCGCAACTGACCATTGCCCGGCCTTCGCTGCTGCTGGGCGATCGCGTCGAACCGCGGCTATCGGAGAGGCTGGCCGGGCCACTGTCCAAGCTGATTCCGGGCAAGTATCGAGGGATCGAGGCATGCCAGCTGGCCCGGGCACTGTGGCGTCTGGCGCTGGAAGAGCAGGATGGAATTCGGATTGTCGAGTCCGATGAGTTGCGCAGGCTGGGCAAGTAGAACCTGGGGCTGCTTTGCAGCCCATCGCTGGCAAGGCCAGCTCTCACAAGGATCTACATTCTCCCTGTGGGAGCCGGCGTTGCCGGCGATGAGGCCAGCCGCTACAACCCGCCAGTCGCCTGAAACCCAACCCCCAGCGCGGTCAATACCGACAGCGGCAACAGCAAGGTATCGAGCAAGGCACTGCCCGGCAGATCCAGCCCGGGATACTTCGGCGCCTCGGCACCGAAGCGGTCCATGGCGCAACAGCCACCCTGCATGGCATACAGATCCAGGCGCGTACCGGCATACACCAGCGGCGCACCCGGCTTGGCCGCGTCCAGGGTGCGCACGCTGGCGCAACCGCTAGCCACCAAGCACAGCGTCATCACGCCAAGCAGTCGCTTCATTCATCCGCGCCGAAATGATGCTCGCCCCAACGTGGCAGCATGTCCTGGGGAATGTTCAGCAGGTTGAGAATCCGCGCGACAACGAAGTCGATCAGGTCATCGATGGTCTGCGGCTGATGATAAAAGCCCGGCGCCGCCGGCAGGATCACCGCGCCCATGTTCGACAGCTTGAGCATGTTCTCCAGGTGGATGGTCGAGAATGGCGCTTCACGCGGCACCAGGATCAGCTGCCGACGCTCCTTCAAGGTGACATCCGCAGCCCGCTCGATGAGGTTGTTGCAGGCGCCGGTGGCGATCGCCGACAAGGTACCGGTAGAGCACGGCACCACCACCATCGCCGCCGGCGCGCCGGAGCCCGAGGCCACTGGCGACATCCAGTCTTCCTTGCCATACACGCGAATCTGCCCGGCCGCAGCGCCGGTGTATTCGGTGAGGAAGGCTTGCATGGCTTGCGGTTTGGCCGGCAGCAACACATCAGTCTCGGTGGCCATCACCAGTTGCGCGGCCTTGGAGATCAGAAAATGCACCTCGCGGTCTTCGCGCACCAGGCAATCGAGCAGGCGCAGCCCATACTGCGCCCCCGAAGCCCCGGTCATGGCCAGGGTGATGCGTTCCGGCCCGCTCATTTCAGGGCCTCGGCCAACTTGCCGTGCAGGCCGCCGAAGCCGCCGTTGCTCATGATCACCACCTGGGTGCCGGGCTTGGCTTGGCTCTTGACCCGTTCGATGATGGCTTCAAGACTGTCAGCGACCACAGCAGGTACCTTGCATTCGGCAGCGGTGGCGGCCAGGTCCCAGCCCAGGTTCGGCGGTGCGTACCAGATAACCTGGTCGGCATCGTTGACGCTTTCCGGCAGGCCATCGCGGTGGGCACCGAGTTTCATCGAATTGGAACGCGGCTCGATCACGGCAATCAGCGGCGCATCGCCGATGCGCTTGCGCAGGCCGTCCAGAGTGGTGGCGATGGCGGTCGGGTGGTGGGCGAAATCATCATAGATGGTCACGCCTTGCACTTCAGCGACCTTTTCCATACGGCGTTTGACGCTCTTGAAAGCGCTCAACGCGGCAATGCCCATAGCTGGCACTACACCAACATGACGCGCGGCCGCCAGGGTGGCCAGGGCGTTGGCGACGTTGTGCTGACCGGTCAGCTCCCACTCGACCACGCCCTGGGTTTCGCCCTCGAAGCTGACCTCGAAACGCGAACCATCGGCGCTGAGCAGCTTGACCTGCCACTGCCCGCCCTCACCGGTGGTCTGCACCGGCGTCCAGCAGCCCATCTTGATCACCCGCTCCAGAGCAGGTTCGGTGGTCGGATGAATCACCAGCCCTTCGCTCGGAATGGTCCGCACCAAGTGGTGGAACTGCCGCTCGATCGCTGCCAGGTCAGGGAAGATATCCGCATGATCGAACTCAAGGTTGTTGAGGATCGCGGTGCGTGGGCGGTAATGAACGAACTTCGAACGTTTGTCGAAGAAGGCGCTGTCGTACTCATCGGCCTCGACCACGAAGAACGGCGTGCCGCCCAAACGTGCCGATACCGAGAAATTCTGCGGCACGCCGCCGATCAAAAAGCCCGGGCTCATGCCGGCGTGCTCCAGCACCCAGGCGAGCAT
Source organism: Pseudomonas sp. ZL2 (assembly GCF_054788455.1). Lineage (NCBI taxonomy): Bacteria > Pseudomonadati > Pseudomonadota > Gammaproteobacteria > Pseudomonadales > Pseudomonadaceae > Pseudomonas > Pseudomonas sp. ZL2. The sequence continues at coordinate 152,231 of NZ_JBGOGX010000005.1, forward strand.
GCTGCTGGTGGTGGTCTTGCCATGGGTACCGGCAACCGCCAGCACCCAGCGGCCTTGCAGCACATGGTCGGCCAGCCACTGAGGCCCCGACACATACGGCAGGCCCTTGTTCAACACGTATTCCACTGCCGGGTTGCCCCGCGACAGGGCGTTGCCGATCACCACCAGGTCCGGTGCCGGGTCCAACTGGGCGGCGTCATAGCCCTGGGTCAGTTCGATGCCCTGGGCTTGAAGCTGAGTGCTCATCGGTGGGTAGACGTTGGCATCGGAGCCGGTGACCCGATGGCCCAGCTCCTTGGCCAGGACGGCCAGCGAACCCATGAAAGTGCCGCAAATACCGAGAATATGAATGTGCATGATCGACCTCGCAAAACGTCGAGGCAGGGTAGCCTAGGGCGCGACAAATCGCATCCTGTGTTTCGCTCAGGCGTCCCGGGCGATGCCGTGTTTGCGAAGTTTTCGATACAAGGTATTGCGGCTGACCCCCAACTGCGCCGCGACATGGGTCATGTGCCAGCGTTGTTGCTCCAGCACCGTCAGCAAGGCATTGCGTTCGGCGCTGTCCAGCGGCGGAGCGGGGTTATCCACAGGCGGATTGCTTTTGATAAGGACCGGTGCCTGGCGCACCACGGCTGGCAGGTCGGTAAACTCGATGCGCCCGTCTTCGCACAGGGCCACCAAGGTGCGCAGGACGTTACGCAACTGGCGCACGTTGCCCGGCCAGTTGAAGTCGAGCAACGCCCGGCGCGCCGAAGGCTCAAGGGCAACCGTTTGCTCGCCGGCCTCTTCAGCCAGGATGAAATCGAGCAGCTGGGATTTGTCGCTACGCTCGCGCAAGGCCGGCAGGTCGATTTCCAGGCCGTTGAGGCGGTAGTAAAGGTCTTCCCGGAAACTGCCATCCTCGACCCGCTCCAGCAGGTTGCGGTGGCTGGCGCTGATGATGCGCACGTTGACCGCTTGTGGCTCGCCACCGATGGGCACCACCATGCGGTCTTCCAGCACCCGTAGCAAACGGGTCTGCAGAGCCAGTGGCATGTCGCCGATCTCGTCCAGCAGCAGCGTGCCGCCATCGGCCTGCTGCAACTTGCCGCGCATGCCTTCCTTGCGCGCGCCGGTAAAGCTGCCGCCGCGATAACCGAACAGTTCGCTCTCGATCAGGCTTTCAGGGATCGACGCACAGTTGAGAGCGACAAACGCCTTGCTGCTGCGTTGACTGGCCTGGTGCACGGCTTTGGCGAAAGCCTCCTTGCCGCAGCCGGTCTCGCCGCTGAGCAGCAACGGCACATCGCGCTCGAACACGCGTACGGCGCGGCGAAAGTCGTTCTGCAGGGCCGGATCGACCAGGCAGATGCCACCGGGCTGCGCGGTTTTGGCCGGAGCAACAAAGGGCGCCGCCGCAGGCACCACCGAACGCACCTGCCCGCGCACACTGGCGAACAACACGCGGCCATCCCGGGTGCGCAGCGGCCAGCTGGTGTTGGCCTGGGCGGTGGCGCGGCTGAACAGCTCGTCCTGGGCGCAATCGAAGAACATATCCACAGGCTTGCCGAGCACACCACCGCGGATGGTGCCCAACAGGTTCAAGGCGCTCTGGTTGACCGCACAGATTCGCCCGTCGCCATCAAAAGCCAGCAGCCCTTCACTGAACATCCCGACCGATTCGGCCTGCAGATGAAAGCGCAGGAGGAACTGGTTGTCGAAATAACGCAGGAAGTAACTGCTCTCGATCATCTTCGCCGAGAGGTTGACCAGCGCCATGGTGTGAAACTGGCTCTGGCGCGATACATCAGCCCGCGCCGACGACACATCGAGCACCGCCAGCAATTCACCGTGCGGGTCGAACACCGGGCTGGCCGAGCAGGTCAGCCCGGTATGGCGGCCACGAAAGTGCTCATCCTGATGAATGGTCACCGCCTGACGTTCGACTAGGCAGGTGCCGATGCCATTGGTGCCTTCGCGCGCCTCGCTCCAGTCGGCACCGAGCCACAGCCCGGCGCGTTCGAAAATGCGTCGCTCGCTGGGCGCGGTGACGCAGTTGAGGATCACCCCACGGGCGTCGGTGAGCAGCACGGCATGGCCGGCGCCGGAAAGTTGCTGGTGCAGGCTGTTCATCTCGTTGCCGGCGATTTGCAGCACCTGTTGCAAGCGCTCGCGGCTTTCCAGCACGCGGCCGTGTTCGAGCACGGTCGGCGCCATGCTCTGGGCCGGGTCCAGGTGATAGTCCTCGAGGCAACGCAGCCAGGAACGGGCGATCGACGGATCGCTACCGGGGCCCTGGGCCAGGGCCTTGCCCTGGGTCACGGTGAGTACTTGCCGGGCGTGCCGGCTGAGGTGATTGCTCTGCACTTTTTATTGTTCTCCGCAGACGAGATAGGCCCAGCATCCTCCACCCGTCGGCGCAATGCAATGCTGGCTTGACCGTAGGGTCACGCTTTGTGTCAGTAACGGTACAAAGTGTCACCCAGGCTGTACCGCAGCCGCTACAGCCCCTCGCCTGCGCCCCCGCAAAAACCTGCCAAGCCCTTGATTTAACTGGGCCCGGCCACACTGGCCCAACCCTTGCTCTATGCTTTACATCCTCCCCAACAAGCACAATAGCCAGGAGACACACCATGCGTTATGCACATCCCGGTACCGAAGGCGCCAAGGTTTCCTTCAAGAGCCGTTACGGGAACTACATCGGTGGCGAGTTCGTCGCTCCAGTCAAAGGCCAGTACTTCGAAAACACCTCGCCGGTGAACGGCCAACTGATTGCTGAATTCCCCCGCTCCTCTGCCGAAGACATCGAAAAAGCCCTGGATGCCGCCCATGCCGCCGCAGATGCCTGGGGCGCAACGTCGGTGCAGGCACGCTCGCTGATCCTGCTGAAAATCGCCGACCGTATCGAACAGAACCTCGAACTGCTGGCCATCACCGAAACCTGGGACAACGGCAAGGCCGTGCGCGAAACCCTCAACGCCGACATCCCGCTGGCTGCCGACCATTTCCGCTACTTCGCCGGCTGCCTGCGCGCCCAGGAAGGCGGCGCCGCCGAGATCGACGGCAACACCGTGGCCTACCATATCCATGAACCGCTGGGCGTGGTCGGGCAGATCATCCCCTGGAACTTCCCGATCCTGATGGCCGCGTGGAAACTCGCCCCGGCCCTGGCTGCCGGCAACTGCGTGGTACTCAAGCCCGCCGAGCAAACCCCGCTGGGCATCACGGTGCTGCTGGAAGTGATCGGCGACCTGCTGCCACCCGGCGTGCTCAACGTGGTGCAAGGCTACGGCCGTGAAGCCGGTGAAGCCTTGGCCACCAGCAAGCGCATCGCCAAGATCGCCTTCACCGGCTCCACCCCGGTCGGCTCGCACATCATGAAATGCGCCGCCGAGAACATCATCCCGTCCACCGTCGAGCTGGGCGGCAAGTCGCCGAACATCTTCTTCGAAGACATCATGCAGGCCGAACAGAGCTTCATCGAAAAAGCGGCTGAAGGCCTGGTGCTGGCGTTCTTCAACCAGGGCGAAGTGTGCACCTGCCCATCCCGCGCGCTGGTGCAGGAATCGATCTACCCGGCGTTCATGCAAGAGGTGATGAAGAAGATTAAGCAGATCAAGCGCGGCGACCCGCTGGACACCGACACCATGGTCGGCGCCCAGGCCTCCGAGCAACAGTTCGACAAGATCCTCTCGTACCTGGAAATCGCCGAGAAGGAAGGCGCCGAGCTGCTCACCGGCGGCAAAGTGGAAAAACTCGAAGGCAGCCTGTCGACCGGTTACTACATCCAGCCGACCCTGCTCAAGGGCACCAACAAGATGCGCGTGTTCCAGGAAGAAATCTTCGGGCCAGTGGTGAGCATCACCACCTTCAAGGACGAAGCCGAAGCCCTGGCGATTGCCAACGACACCGAGTTCGGCCTCGGCGCCGGTGTCTGGACCCGCGACATCAACCGCGCCTACCGCATGGGTCGCGGCATCAAGGCCGGCCGCGTATGGACCAACTGCTACCACCTGTACCCGGCCCACGCCGCGTTCGGTGGCTACAAGAAGTCCGGCGTCGGCCGTGAGACCCACAAAATGATGCTCGACCACTACCAGCAAACCAAGAACCTGCTGGTCAGCTACGACATCAACCCGCTGGGCTTCTTCTAAACGGGCAACAGGGCGGTCCCGACCCGGGGCCGCTCTGGCTCGCTTCCTGCAAGACCATCACCAGACAAACCGGCACCCGCCGGGATTGATAAAAAGAACAGGTGAACCCTATGCCAAGCGATCATACCGGCAGCGTGCCGGCAGGCTCTTCTGTCGACTTCGAAAAGGTCGGCTCCGATTACTTCCAACAACGTGAACTGAAAAAGGGCGCCGCCGGCTGGGTTTTGCTGGTGGGCCTGGGCGTCGCCTACGTGATTTCCGGCGACTACGCCGGCTGGAACTTCGGCCTGGCCCAGGGTGGCTGGGGTGGCATGTTCCTCGCCACCTTGCTGATGGCGACCATGTACCTGTGCATGTGTTTCTCGCTGGCTGAACTGTCGTCGATGATCCCCACCGCCGGTGGCGGCTACGGCTTTGCCCGCAGCGCATTCGGGCCCTGGGGCGGGTTTCTTACCGGTACGGCGATCCTCATCGAATACGCGATTGCCCCGGCGGCCATTGCCGTGTTCATCGGCGCCTATTGCCAGTCACTGTTCGGCATCGGCGGCTGGATGATCTACCTGGCCTTCTACATCATCTTCATCGGTATCCACATCTTCGGTGTCGGTGAAGCGCTCAAGCTGATGTTCATCATCACCGCCGTGGCTGCCATTGCCCTGGGCGTGTTCCTGGTGGCGATGGTCCCGCACTTCGACGTCAACAACCTGTTCGATATCGCCCAGACCGACGCTGTCGGCGCCAGCAGCTTCCTGCCGTTCGGCTATGTCGGGGTGTGGGCGGCGATCCCTTACGCCATTTGGTTCTTCCTCGCCGTCGAAGGCGTGCCGCTGGCCGCCGAAGAAACCAAGAACCCCAAACGCGACCTGCCCCGCGGCCTGATCGGCGCCATGCTGGTTTTGCTGGCCTTCGCCCTGCTGATCCTTGTGGTCGGCCCTGGCGGCGCCGGTGCCGAAGCGCTGAAAGCCTCCGGCAACCCGCTGGTTGAAGCGCTGTCGAAAGCCTACGGCGGATCGACCTGGATGGGCGGCTTCGTCAACCTGGTGGGCCTGGCCGGCCTGATCGCCAGCTTCTTCTCGATCATCTACGCCTATTCGCGGCAGATCTTTGCCTTGTCGCGTGCCGGCTACCTGCCGCGCAAGTTGTCGGAAACCAACAAGAGCAAGGCCCCGGTGCTGGCCCTGGTAATCCCCGGGATCATCGGCTTCGCCCTGTCGCTGACCGGCCAGGGTGACCTGCTGATCCTGGTCGCGGTGTTCGGCGCTACGCTGTCTTATGTACTGATGATGGCTGCGCACATCACCTTGCGCATCCGCCGGCCGAAAATGGAGCGTCCTTATCGTACCCCTGGCGGTATCTTCACTTCGGGCGTGGCCCTGGTGCTGGCCTGCATCGCCGTGGTGGCGGGTTTCCTGGTCGACCCACGGGTAGTGATTGGCGCCGCAGTGATTTATGCGGTATTGATTGCCTACTTTGCTTTCTACAGCCGGCACCACCTGGTCGCCGGGACCCCGGAAGAAGAATTCGCCGCGATCCAGAAGGCCGAAGAGGCCCTGCACTGATCAACGCCACCTACGCCGCAGGCCAGCCCTGCGGCGTTCTGGAGATTCTGTATGGCAAGTTTTGTACACACGGCAGGCAACCAGACCTACCGTTTCGACAGCCTGAAAGAAGTCATGGCCAAAGCCAGCCCGGCGCGCTCGGGGGACTTTCTCGCCGGTGTCGCCGCCAGCAACGATGGCGAACGGGTGGCGGCGCAGATGGCCCTGGCCGATATCCCGCTCAAGCACTTTCTGACTGAAGCACTGATCCCTTACGAAGACGATGAAGTCACCCGGCTGATCATCGACACCCATGATGCCAATGCCTTCGCCGCCGTCAGCCACCTGACCGTCGGCGGTCTGCGCGACTGGCTGCTCAGCGAGGCCGCCGACGAAGACAGCCTGCGCGCCCTCGCCCCGGGCCTGACCCCGGAAATGGCCGCGGCAGTCTCAAAGATCATGCGTGTGCAGGACCTGGTGCTGGTGGCGCAGAAGATCCGCGTGGTCACCCGCTTTCGCGGCACCATGGGCCTGCGCGGGCGCCTGTCGACCCGCCTGCAGCCCAACCACCCCACCGACGAGCCGGCCGGCATTGCCGCGAGCATCCTCGACGGCCTGCTCTACGGCAACGGCGATGCCATGATCGGCATCAACCCGGCCACCGACAGCATCGCCTCGATCTGCGCGCTGCTGGAAATGCTCGACGCCATCATCCAGCGCTATGACATCCCGACCCAGGCCTGCGTGCTCACCCACGTCACCACCTCGATTGAGGCGATCAACCGTGGCGTACCGCTGGACCTGGTGTTCCAGTCGATCGCCGGCACTGAAGCGGCCAACGCCAGCTTCGGCATCAACCTCAATGTGCTCAAGGAGGGCTACGACGCCGGCCTGAGCCTCAACCGCGGCACCCTCGGGCAGAACCTGATGTACTTCGAGACCGGCCAGGGCAGCGCCCTGTCGGCCAATGCCCACCATGGCGTCGACCAGCAGACCTGCGAAACCCGCGCTTACGCCGTGGCCCGGCACTTCAAGCCGTTCCTGGTCAATACCGTGGTCGGCTTCATCGGCCCCGAGTACCTGTACAACGGCAAACAGATCATCCGCGCCGGCCTTGAGGATCACTTCTGCGGCAAGCTGCTCGGCGTGCCCATGGGTTGCGACATCTGCTACACCAACCATGCCGAAGCCGACCAGGACGACATGGACATGCTCCTGACCCTGCTGGGTGTTGCCGGAATCAACTTCATCATGGGCATCCCCGGCTCCGACGACATCATGCTCAACTACCAGACCACCTCGTTCCACGATGCGCTCTACGCCCGGCAAACCCTGGGCCTGAAACCTGCGCCGGAGTTCGAGGGTTGGCTGGCGCGCATGGGCATCTTCACCCAGGCCGACGGCCGGGTGCGTTTCGGTAACAACCTGCCACCGGCCTTCCGCCAGGCCCTGGCGCAACTGGGATAAGCGAGTCGACTATGGCCAACACCCCACAACACGACAACAGCGCCAATCCCTGGCTGGAGCTGCGCCGCCTGACCCCGGCGCGCATCGCCCTGGGCCGCACCGGCACCAGCCTGCCCACCGGCGCCCAGCTCGACTTTCAGTTCGCTCACGCCCAGGCCCGCGATGCCGTGCACCTGGCCTTCGACCATGCCGGCCTGCGCGAGCAGTTGAGCGAGCGCGGGCGTGACAGCCTGTTGCTGCACAGCGCCGCCGCCGATCGCCACAGCTACCTGCAGCGCCCCGATCTGGGGCGCCGGCTGCACGAAGATTCAGCACAACGGCTGCGCGAGCATGCCCAGGCCAACCCCGGTGGCGTTGACCTGGCCATCGTCGTCGCCGACGGCCTCTCGGCCCTGGCCGTGCACCGCCACACCCTGCCGTTTCTCGCCCGCCTGGAAGAACAGAGCGCCGCCGACGGCTGGTCAACATCACCGGTGGTATTGGTGGAACAAGGCCGGGTGGCAGTAGCCGATGAGGTGGGTGAACTGCTCGGGGCGAAAATGACCGTGATCCTGATCGGCGAACGCCCGGGCCTGAGCTCACCGGATAGCCTCGGGCTGTACTTCACCTACAATCCCAAGGTCGGCCTCACCGACGCCTACCGCAACTGCATCTCCAACGTGCGCCTGGAAGGCCTGAGCTACGGCATGGCTGCCCATCGCCTGTTGTACCTGATGCGCGAGGCCTGTCGGCGGCAGCTGTCGGGGGTCAATCTGAAGGATGAAGCCCAGGTGCAAACACTTGAGTCAGATTCGGATACGCCGAAAAGCGGAAATTTCCTGCTGAGTAAACCTTGAGATCCTAGATTGCGTTTTCTAATTGCTTTCAGGCAGCATCTACCAAGGCTGTCGGCGACTTGCCGTAAACTCCCATGGACTCTGAGGCCTGCTTATGCGAATCATCCAAGCAACCCTGGAACACCTGGACATACTGGTTCCGCTGTTCGTCAGATACCGCGAGTTCTACGGCCAGTTGCCCTACCCGGACTCCTCGCGCTCGTTCCTCGAGAAACGCCTGGAGCGTGGCGAGTCGATCATCTACCTGGCCCTGCCGGACGATGACGAGAGCAAGCTGATGGGTTTCTGCCAGCTCTATCCGAGCTTCTCGTCGCTGTCGCTCAAGCGCGTGTGGATCCTCAACGATATCTATGTCGCCGAAGACTCCCGGCGCATGCTGGTGGCCGACCACCTGATGCGCGCAGCCAAGAAGCTGGCCAAGGAAACCAACGCCGTGCGCCTGCGGGTGTCCACCAGCAGCGACAACGAAGTGGCGATGAAAACCTACGAATCCATCGGTTTTCACGAAGACACCGAGTTCAAGAGCTACATCCTGCCTATCAACTCGGACTGATCCGAGCGCAACGGCAGGCACCATGCCTGCCGTTCACATCCATTCGACATCCGCCGCTACAAACTGCGCAGGCACAATCTGTTCGTAGCCGTATAATGCGCCTCTTCATTGTGTGTGAAACTTTACCCATCTTCCGGGTAGCGACCGTCCGCATTCGCACTGCCAGCCATCGCAAGCCCGTCGCTCGGGTCAAGAACACAGGTGCTGTACATGGATTTCAACCCGCTGGACCTTATTCTGCATCTCGACGCCTACCTGGACCTGTTGGTCAACAACTACGGCCCGTGGATCTACGCGATCCTGTTCCTGGTGATCTTTTGCGAGACCGGTCTGGTGGTCATGCCGTTCCTGCCGGGTGATTCCCTGCTGTTCATCGCCGGCGCCGTGGCTGCGGGCGGCGGCATGGACCCGGTGCTGCTCGGCGGCCTGCTGATGGCTGCGGCCATTCTCGGCGACAGCACCAACTACGTGATTGGCCGAACGGCGGGCGAACGCTTGTTCCGCAACCCCAACTCGAAGATCTTCCGCCGCGACTACCTGCAGCAGACCCACGATTTCTACGAGCGTCATGGTGGCAAGACCGTGACCCTGGCGCGCTTCCTGCCGATCCTGCGCACTTTCGCACCGTTCGTCGCCGGCATCGCGAAAATGCACTACCCGCGCTTTCTCGGCTTCAGCGTCGCCGGCACCGTACTGTGGGTCGGCGGCCTGGTCACCCTCGGCTACTTCTTCGGCAACGTGCCGTTCATCAAGCAGAACCTGTCGCTGATGATCGTCGCCATCATCCTGCTGTCGCTGGTGCCGATGATCATCGGTGTAGTGCGCAGCCGCATGGGCCGCAATGAAGCCAAGGTTCACTAAGCCCGGTTTATGTGGTCGCTGAGCGCCTGGCGCCGTCGTCGCACCCTGGCCCGACATCCGCTCGACGCGCAGCGCTGGCAGCGGGTGCGCGAGCGCCTGCCGATGCTCGATGGCCTCAGCGACGAGGAAGACCAGTGGCTGCGTGAAGCCTGCGTGTTGTTCCTGCACGACAAGCACCTCAGCGCCCTGCCCGGGGTCGAGCTGGACGGCGAGCAGCGGCTGTTTCTCGCCGCCCAGGCGCAACTGCCGTTGCTGCACCTGGGCGAGCTGAACTGGTACCAGGGTTTTCACGAAATCATCCTCTACCCCGACGACTTCGTAAGCCCGCAGCGCCATCGCGACGCCAGCGGTATCGAGCACGAGTGGGACGGCGAGCACAGCGGCGAAGCCTGGCAACAGGGGCCGGTGATCCTCGCCTGGCCGGGGGTGCTGGCCAGCGGCGGCTGGGAAGGCTACAACCTGGTGATCCACGAACTGGCGCACAAGCTCGACATGCTCAATGGCGACGCCAACGGCCTGCCGCCGCTGCACAGCGACCTGCGCGTCAGCGACTGGGCCCAAGCCATGCAGGAAGCCTTCGACGACCTCAACCGGCAGCTCGACCGCAACCCCGATGCCGAGACCGCCATCGACCCCTATGCCGCGGAAAACCCGGCAGAATTCTTCGCCGTCACCAGCGAATACTTCTTCAGCGCCCCGGACCTGCTCAACGACGCCTACCCCGCGGTGTACCAGCAATTGCGCGGCTTCTACCGCCAGGACCCGCTCGCCCGCCTGCAGCAGCTGCAGCACCATCACCCGCATTACCAGGACGCGCAGGACTGAGCCTGCCGGACATCCGGCCGGGCGTGGCAAGCGCGCTGGAATGTGCCTATAATCGCGACCAATTTTTGGCCAAACATGGGGGCACTGCCCAATGAGCTACAGCAAGATTCCGGCTGGCAAAGACCTGCCGAACGACATCTACGTCGCCATCGAGATTCCAGCCAACCACGCGCCGATCAAATACGAGATCGACAAGGACAGCGACTGCCTGTTCGTTGACCGTTTCATGGCCACCCCGATGTTCTACCCGGCCAACTACGGCTACATCCCCAACACCCTGGCCGACGACGGTGATCCCCTCGACGTGCTGGTTGTTACCCCGTACCCGGTTGCTCCAGGCTCGGTAATCCGCGCCCGTCCGGTCGGCATCCTGAACATGACCGACGACGGCGGCGGCGACGCCAAAGTCATCGCCGTACCGCACGACAAACTGTCGCAACTGTACGTCGACGTCAAAGAATACACCGACCTGCCTGCCCTGCTGATCCAGCAGATCGAGCACTTCTTCGCGAACTACAAAGATCTCGAGAAAGGCAAGTGGGTCAAGATCGAAGGCTGGGATGGCGCTGACGCCGCTCGCGCCGCGATCACCAAGTCGGTTGCAGCTTACAAAGGCTAAGCAACCCTCAACAAAAAGCCCCGCAAATGCGGGGCTTTTTGTTTCAGGGCAAGAACACCCCATCAAGCCCGCTCCCACAGCAAAGGCAGCTACCTTCTCAAGCCCTATTCATTCCCAAACCCACATCACCAACAATCGCCTTGGCGAACCCGCTCAGATAAAAAGCGGCCCACATCATGTCGCCGTCTTCATCCATAACCCCGGCCCGGGTCAGCTTGTGCACACATCCCAGCAGGGTTGAAGCCTGCTCCAGCGCGTAATCACACGGCACGCCTGGCGTAATCCGAAACAGCCCCATGGGCAATTGCTGGCTGCTGATAAAGCTTGTGACACCTACCGTCTCGTCGCACGAATCCTCGTTCATGCCACTACTCCCTCTTCCACGGCCTGCAGCTTGCGCAACGCATGCTCGACCAGCGCCCTGGCCATCTCGGCCGAATGCAGCACATTCATCAGCATGCCCTGACCAGGTTCATTGACGTGGGTTCGGCAGAATTCGTCGGTGGTTTCGTGAATACCGCGCAGCAGTTCGCTGGCGTAGGCCAGGGAATCAGGAGGGATCAGGTCGCTGTGAATGGAGAAATAAGGGGTGGTGAAGCTATTGCGGGAAATATCGGAATACGGTGGATCGGGGACGATCTTCTTCATGGCTTAACTCCCAGTCAATTCAGGAGCCTCCACCTCAATCCTTCTCACAAGATTAGGGTGGCAGCTGTACGCGGGGTGAGAAACCGAGGACATAGGAAACTCGGCCAGACCGAAGTCTGCCCGCGCACAGCCGCCATAACATGGCTGCTCTAATGTCATCGGGTTTCTCACGCCCGGTCGCCCACAAGCGACCCGAGGAAGTTAGACCCGATGCATTTTTCGAACAACAGTGAAAAGGCAGCAGCGTGCGTAGGATAGTTCCGAACGCCATTTAAGTGGATTTTTTTGCCGCGAAACCTCCTACACCAGCCTAAGCAAACACCTGTAAGCCAGACAATTTCCCGCCCTCAAAATGAACCTCGCGTTTATAGCCCGGGCTATGCAAGCCCACTAGACTCGGGCCTCATGAATACATCCGGTGATCGTCTCAAAGCGCTCCTGAGCGAGTGCAACCTGTCCCCTTCCGACTTTGCCGCACAGCGCAAGGTCACGCCGCAGCATGTCAACAACTGGTTCAAACGCGGCGTGCCCCTGGCGCGCCTGGATGAAATCGCCGAACTGCTGTGCGTGCGCAGCCGCTGGCTGCGCAACGGCGAAGGCCCCAAGCACCCCAACCCCTTGCCGCGCCTCAACAGCCAGGCCGCCCGCCCGGGCGTCGAAGGCCCCGATGCCAGCCTGCTGGCGGCGCACAACTACAACGACATCCAGCTGCCGTTCTACGGTATCCAGGCCCGCCAGCTGAAACCGCTTGATGACCGCTACCTGCGCTTGCCGATCCGCGCCCTCGACGCCCTGGGAGTCGACCCTGGCGACGCCCTGTGCCTGAGCATGCCCGGGCACAACATGAGCCCGCTGCTGCCACGCGGCACCACCCTGGCCGTCGACCGCAGCCTCACCCGCGTGGTCGAAGGCGAAATCTACGCCCTGCTGCACAACGGCCGCCTGCGCATCAACAGCCTCAGCCGCCGCGCCAACGGCGCCTTGCGCCTGCACAGTCAGGACAGCGACGAATACCCGACCGAAACCTACAGCCCGGCGCAACTCAAGACCCAGCGCCTGGAAGTACTCGGCTGGGTTTTCTGGTGGGGCCACCTGCGCGACAGCCGCCCGGCTTGAGCGTCGGGGGTGATTTTTTGCTGGGCATCGCCGGCCAATCCCAGTATGCTACGCCGCACATTTAGCCCGGCGGCCCAGCCCGCCCGCGGCCCTGGCGCGGCACCCCACAGCTTGCCCGCCACCTCCCGGCCCCAGCGCCGGAGCAACGATTTTAAGGCGGTTGCGGCTTACCAAAAATTAGCCAAGCCCGTCCCCGGAAGCCGGCCACAAGCCGGCTTTTTAATGCCTGCGATTCCACGCCCCCGCCCCTGCTGAATATGCCCGGAAGACATTCATCTCCAAGGCTACCGGTACGCTTTCATTTTTCAGGAACATCCCCGGCACTACATTAAATTCGACGGCTAAATCGCAAAAATCATTTAAAACCTCATTAATACAGGCGCGAACTCCTCTTAATCTTTAATCAACAACTTACGGAGGCGCCACCATGCTGATTTTCTTCAAATCATTGATCATCGGACTCTGCATCGCCGCGCCCGTCGGACCGATCGGCCTGCTGTGCATTCAACGCAGTCTTTCCCAGGGTTGGCGCGCAGGCTTTGCCACTGGCCTGGGCGCGGCGACCGCCGACTCGATCTACGGCTTTATCGGGGCGCTCGGCATTACTGCGCTCATTGCCACGCTGGTCAGCTGGAAACCCTGGTTGTGTATCTTCGGCGGCGCGTTCCTTGCGTATGTGGGGTATCAGATAATCAGATCGAAAGACAAAGCCGAGTCCCTGACGGGAGAGCGAAGCAACATGCTCACGGCCTATACCACCACCTTGTTCCTGACGCTGTCGAACCCGATGACGATCCTGTCCTTCATCGCCATATTTGCCGCCATGAGTGACGGTATCGGCGGCGAGCAAGGCAGTACCCTGTCAGTGGCACTGATGGTCGCCGGAATCTTTCTCGGTTCTGCGGCATGGTGGCTGGGGTTGAGCGGCTTCTCCTCCGCCTTCAAAGCCAGGATGTCCGGCGCAAAGCTGCGACTGATCAACTACTGCTCAGGCACCGCGATCAGCCTGCTCGGCGCGTATCAGATCGTCAGTGGCGTGATGCTCAGTAGCGCTGCGTGAACCGCAACCGAGCTGTGTATCGACGTAGGCGCCAAAGCGTTCGATGGCAACGCGGATCTGCTCGAGCGACACATTGCTGAAGGACAAGCGGACTTCCCGGGTGCCGTGTCCCAACAATGAGAACAACGCGACCGGAAAAACGATGACCCTGAAGGCGATGGCACACTCTTTCATCTGCGCCTGGGTAAATTCAAAGGGCAGTTTCAGATTGATGAAAAAGCCGCCTGCCGGGCGATTCCACGACACCCCGGGCTGATCGGCGAATGCCTGTGCAAGGCACTCAAGCATGTAATCGCGCTTGCGTGCATAGGCCGCCACGCGAGCGGCGTTCAACTGCACCAGGGAAAACTGGTTATCCAGCAGCAAACCGCCGACGACCGCCTGGCACAGCGCCGGTGTATGCACGCTCACCAGGCTTTTGCTTTTACACAATCTGGCCGTCCACTCGGGTGCATGAACGCCTTGCGGTGCAACCACATAGCCCATGCGCAAGCCGGGGAAGATCGATTTTGCAAACGAGCCAAGATAAAAGACCCGCTCGCTGTCGAGTGCCTTCATCGCAGGCAGCCGATCGCCTTCGTACCTGAAGTAACGGTAGGCATTGTCTTCCAGCACATAGAAATCGCACGCCCGGGCGATGTCCAGCATGGCCTGCCGGGCATCGAAGGACAGGCTGTCGGCAGTCGGATTACTGAAGTCAGGAATGGCATAAATCGCCCGCACCTTACGCCCCTGACACTGCACGGTGCTGATGAAATGGCGCAACGCGCGCGGGTCGAGAAAAGTGGCCATGGGTACGGCAACAACCTCGATCTTCAACAGTTTGGCAATCCCGGTTATGCCGGAAAACACCGGGTCAGGCACCAATAGCACCCCACCCTTGTCGAACAGTGCCAGCAGCGCCAGTGTCACTGCTTCCTGAAAACCCTGACACACCACCAGGCAGTCCGGATCAACCGGACACAAGCCTTCGTCGACCCGCAGGTGCTCGGCCAGTAACTCGTTGATGATCCCTGCCGTTGCCGAGTACTGGCACAGCAATGTCGCCACCGATGCAGGTTGATCGAGATACCGCGTGTAACTGGCCAGGCCACGCTCGATCAACGCCGGATCGCATTGCTCATCGTCCGGACGGCCAGAGGCCAGTGAAATTGCCTGCGGATGCTCGCCCGTCAATGAGTTCAACAAATGAATGACATTCAACACTGGCTCATCAAAAACAGAAGATTCACTGATAGTCGACACCTTGTCGCTCCTGTAAAAAAACAACGGGCCACCTGAGCCCGTTGTTCAATTGCCGACACTTTTGCGCGCTATTGGCGTGTCGCTTGCTCAGCCGTCTGAAACGCTTGCAGCAGGTCATCCTGGAGGTCTTCCAGCGCTTCCAGACCAAAGCACAAGCGCACCAACCCCTGGCCAATGCCCATCAGCGCTTTTTCTTCGTCAGTCATTGACGCATGGCTGCCGCTAAAGGGTTGGGCAACCATCGACGTGACACACGCCATGCCTGTACCGGTTCCGAACCATCTGAGCGAGCGTGTGAAGGTTTTATAGACCGGCACCAGGTCACGGCGAATATCGACAAACACGATCCCGCCATAGCCTGTCAGCTGCTTGCCATCGATGTGCGGGTAGTAAACCCGCTCGATATAGGGGAGGTCCTTCAGATAGTTGAGCATTTGCACGGTGGTCTTGCCGTGCCGCTCCATGCGCAACTCAAAGGTCTGCATGCTTCTGCGCAACAACCAGGCGCTATGGGGCGTCAGGATTGAACCCGAATAAAAGCGCCCTTCCAGCAAGCGCTGGTAAAGTGCCGGGTCATTGACCATTACCAGCCCACCCATGACATCGCTGTGCCCTGAGAAGTACTTGGTGGCGCTGTACAGCGAAATATCCGCGCCCCAGGCCAACGGCTTTTGAAACAACGGCGTCGCCCAGGTGTTGTCGACCACGATCAACGCCTGGGGATTGATGCTCTTGACCGCCGTCGAAACAGCCTGGATGTCGATATCCTTCAAGAACGGATTGGTCGGTGTTTCAAATATCACCATGTCGACCTTCGCCGGCAAGGCTGCCAATCCCTGCGCACAGCTCAGGTCGAGGATGCTCAATTGCACACCCAGGCGTGCTGCGTAACGCTGGAAAAGTTTGTACGAACAACCGTAGATAAGCCTGTTGATCACCAGCGAATCGCCCGGTTTGAGCAGTTCGAGCACCATGTAGAGTGCACTCATGCCCGTGGCGTAGGCCAGGGCATGTTCGCTCCCTTCAAGGGCCGCAACGACTTGTTCAAGCTCGCTGACGTTGGGATTCGCCTTTCTCGAATAGAAAAATGCCGAGTCGGCGCTGAAAGCACTGCATTGATAAAGGGGCGTGACCGCGGGTTGAGCGCCATGGTCATCCACCCGGATGTGCAACATCTCGGTCGAAATGTTCATGCCTTGCTCACCAGTTTGATGACTTGCTCATACATGTTCTGTTTGCCTTCATAGCCGACGGCTGGCGTGATGTCGTTTTGCGCTATGCCGATTTCCTCGATCGATTCAGTGGGAAAATGGGCGCGGTCAAACACTTCATGCAGGTTGGAATTCACCCCCGCTGGCAGCCAGACTTCAGGGCCCAACTCGTCCACTCGAGCCTTCGCGATGATGAACCGATAGCTTTCAAACGGCCGCAGCGTCAGGGTTTTCCACTCGCTGCTGTGGCCATCGGCATAGTTTCGACGCAGGTACACGCTTTGCTCCCGGTCAAGGGTGTTGAGAACCTGGGCGTGCAATGAAACGATGTCGCCGTGCCATCCAAACTTCCTTTTCTCGTACGCAGTCAACGCCTCCTCGCGCAACTCGACCGGCTGGCCAGCGGGCAGCTCGGGCAACAACCTGAAGTGGGCATCATGACCGCATTGAGTACAGCAACCCTGGCTATCCAGGCCGATATTCCTGGCGTTCAGCCCGTAGCGGGTGACCAGCAAGGCGCTGCAGTTGTTGCAACTGGTATTGGTACCGTCGACATCATTCACGTTGCCCAGATAGACATGCTCGACCCCCATCGACCGGGCAACGTCCCTGGCCTTGAGTAACCGGTCAACCGGTGTGCGGATGCTGTTGCTCATCTTGTAGTCGGGGTGGAAGCGCACAAAGTGCAACGGCACCTCTGGGCCCAGCTCATCCAGGACCCACTGGCTGATCGTGCGTGCGGTGTCTTCGTCATCACTGATATCGGTCACCATCAACGTGCTGACTTCGACATACTTGCCCGCGTCATAGACTTTCTTGATACCCGCCAGCACCGGCTCGACCCAGCCGGTGGTGACCTTGCGGTAATACTCGGGAGAAATGGACTTCAGCGAGATCGAGAAAATATCGATGACCGGCAACAGTTCATCGATCGCTTCCTCGCTGATGAAAAAGGCCGATTTGTACAGGTTGATCAAGCCAGCTTCTTTGGCCAGCTTGGCCGTGTCCAGAATAAACTCATGCCAGACCACTGGATCATTGTAGGTCCACGACAGTACGCGAATACCGTGCTGCAACGCGGTTTCCACGACCTGTTCGGGGGTGTAGTAATAAACGTCCTTATCGGTAACGTATTTAGCCTGCGAGGTTTTCCAGTTATGGCAGTAGCCACAATTGAGCATACAGCCGATATTACCCAGCGAGAGAATCCGCTCACCGGGCGCGAAGTGGAAAACAGCCTCGGTTTCGATGGTCTCCTCGGTACTATGAACACCCTTGCCATAGTTCAATGTAACTAAGCGTCCGCCGCGATTGCCACGCACCTTGCAAAAGCCGAGCTTGCCTTCCTGAATGACACAGTTGCGCGGAGAAAGATGACACTTTACTGCGCCGTCCGGCAACAGCTCTTCCAACTTGGCCGGGGTGCTTTGCAGGGTCCAGGTTTTATTATTGAGATCGTTCACTGTTTATTCCTCATCCATCAGCACAGTAGTTACATCATCGGTTAAGTACGCAGCCGCTCGCGCGCCAGTCACTGACTGCCGAGGAGGGTTGTTGTTATGGTTTTAAATCAGGAGGCGCTGGCCAGGCCGTGATTGGTCAGCGAAAAATGCCGGGCATTGATGGTCATGAATGGTTGAATCAACGGACCGATCACCAGCAGGAACAGAAGCGTCCCGACACCAAACGGACCGCCCAGCAACCAGCCGGTTGAAAAGATACCGATTTCAATGAACATCTTGGCCTGGGTGAATGACCAGCGCCATTTGGCGACCATGGTCAATACCACCAGGTCCATGATGCGAATACCAACGCCGCTCATGATGATCAGCGCCGAGGCATAGGCACAAAGCAGTAAACCCAGGGCCAACATGGCATAGGCATTAAGGTGGGGGACCACATGGCCCTCCAGGTCGAGCACCGTCCACAGATCGATCAACAACCCCGTCAGGGTGGTCGTGATGAACGGGCTGATCGGCGGATATTTCTTGTTCCAGAGCATCCACCAGGTCAGGAAGATCAGCGACACAATCGCCGAGCAGACGCCCATGCCGACCATCAGGATTTGATTGAAGGCAATAATAAGCACATCCAGCGGGTCGGTTCCGAGGTGACTCATAATGAACAACTTGGCACCCAGCGAGAACAGGCCGACACCGACCAGATACATGCACACCTGATCAACTTTCAAGTGGCGAAAGCCAAATAATTGCCCGGTGAGGTACTGGCGAAACGAAGGGTAGTTATTGTTATTGCAGCCGCGCGTCTTATTCCCCATACGAACTCCATTTCCAAGGAAAGACCTGGCCCGTGATCCGCGGACCGGGAAATAATTCTTATTATGTCAACGCCGTTCCCAGGCGACTCTTCGAGCGACGAAATTAGACTAGCATCGCACTATTTTTTGATGCATTATTTTTTAATGAAAAAGACACCTTTTTCATTAATTTCTTTGCTTTTGCCAGAGGAAATCTACATGGACCGTATAGACATAAAAATCCTCGCCGCGGTGCAGACCTCGGGCCGAATTTCCATCACCGAGTTGTCTCGGCACGCTGGTCTTTCTATCCCCGCGACCACTGACCGCTTACGCAAACTCGAAGATGCCGGGGTGATCAAGGGCTACAGCGCCCAGGTCGACCCCGTCAAACTCGGATACGGCATCTCGGCCGTGGTTGGCATGACCACCTTCAAGCCAGCCAAAACCAAGTTGATTGCCCTCCTTCAGGAAATACCCGAGGTCGTCGAGTGCCTGCACGTAACGGGTAACGATTCTTACCTGATCAGGCTCTACGCCAAATCCATGGCTGATATCGAAAACACCATCGCCAGGATCAATCCCTTTGGGGAGACACGCACCAGCATCGTACTGTCAGAACCCATCGAGCGACGAAAACTGGCGCCGTGAAGCGCGACATCGATCTTCAGCTACTTTCTACGCAGTCAACCTGTCCTGAATGAATGGAGGCCTCATGAAACTGATCGGCATGCTCGATTCCCCCTACGTACGCCGCGTCGCGGTATCGCTGGAGCTGTACGGCATCACTTTCGAGCACCAGGCGTTGTCAGTGTTTCGCAATTTTAACGAGTTCGCCGCGATCAACCCGGTGGTCAAGGCACCCAGCCTGGTCCTCGACGATGGCACGGTGTTGATGGATTCGACGCTGATTCTGGATTACTTCGAAGCTCTGGCCGTGCCCGCTAAAAAGCTATTGCCGCAAGACGCTCTGGCCCGCGCCAGCGATTTGCAGGTGATCGGCCTGGCGCTGGCAGCCAGTGAGAAGTCGGTGCAGATCTATTACGAACACAACCTGCGCCCGCAGGAGAAACTGCATACGCCCTGGCTCGAGCGGGTGACCGGGCAGTTGCTGGCGGCGTACGCACAGCTCGACGGGCTACTTGCCGAACAGCCGACGAAATGCCCCAGCCTGCCCTTGAGCCAGGCGGAGATCACCACGGCCGTGGCCTGGTCATTCACTCAATACGTGTGCGCCGAGGTAGTTGCGGCCAGTGAGTTTGCGCATGTGCAGCGTCTGGCTGACAAGATTGAAGGCCATCCGGCGATGCTCAAGTACCCGATCGAATAGCACCTGCCGCCAAACCCTCGCGCAACATCTGCACGAAGGCATCCCTTGCCGGATGCCTGCCCGCCTGGGCATGCCAGTAGAAGGCGTTGCTGATGGCCTTGAGTTCGGCGAACTCATGGCCAGTCCAGCCGGCGCCTTTGCGGTATTGCTCGAAAATGCCCCTGGGCACCAGCGACACCCCGGCGCCAGCACTCACGCAACTGACGATGGCGCCATAGCTGGCGATGCCGACAATCGGCAGCTTTTGCCCCTGTTCGAGTAGCCAGCGCTCCAGCGCCGCCCGATAAGGGCAGCCTTCCGGCCACATGAAAATGGCCTTGCCCAGCAGGTCTTCAGCGCTGCGAATCGGTCCGAAGGATTCAGGGGCGATCAGTACCAGGTCCTCCTGATACATGGGCGTGCGCTTGAGCAACGGGCGCTCGACCTCCACCGCGACAATGGCCCCATCGAGGCGATGGTTGAGCACGTCATCGAGCAGTTGCGACCAGGTACCCGTGCTCAGTTCCAGCGAAACCTCGGGGAAGCGCGCATGGTATTCCGCCAGCAATCGCGGTAATCGGCCACTGGCCGAAGACTCGATGGCGCCGATGCGCAAGCGCCCGCTGGGTAAGGCTTGCGGGCTCAAAGCAGCCTTGGACTCTTCAGCCAGGGCGAGCATCTGGGTGGCGTATTCGAGAAAGGTTTCCCCCGCCGGGCTGATCTTCAAGCCACGCCCATGACGCAAGAACAGCGGCACGCCCAGCTCCTCTTCCAGCGCCTTGATCCGCGCGGTGATGTTCGACGGCACATAGTGCAATACCTCGGCCGCACGGGCGATGCTGCCGGTGTCGTAAACCGTCTTGAACATGCGAATCTGCATCAGCTCCATACATCACCCAAAGTGAACGATCCGTTCAGTATAAGTCGATTGTGGTGAGCAGATACCTTTCTGATACTGAAGCTCCACGCCTCTGGAGCCTCTTGCGATGCCACGCGCCCACCCCTTGAAAATCGTTCTGGCGACACTGTTCGTGGTGTTGTGCTGGGCCTATTCACCCGCGGGTATCCATATCGCCCTGCAAGGTTACGAGCCGGGGCATCTGGCCCTGGCGCGGTTTATCGTGGCGTCGCTATTCATGGCGTTTGTTGCGGTGTGGCGCGGCATCAGCCTGCCGCGCCCCAAGGACTTGCCGCTCTTGATACTGCTCGGGCTTTTTGCCGTGTTTGGGCATCATGTGGCGCTCAACTTTGGCCAGCGCGGAGTAAGCGCCGGAGCCTCCAGCGTGCTGGCGCAGTCGACGCCGCTGTTCACCTTGCTGATTGGCTTTTTTGTCCTGCGTCAGCGCGTCAGCGCCTGGCATTGGGGCTGCCTGGTACTGGGGATGCTCGGTGCGGCCATTGTCGCCGTCGCTGATCGCGGCTTGGGCACACTCGATGCCCATGGTCTGCTGGTGCTGTTGGCCGCGCTGTCGTGGAGCATCTACTTCACCCTGCAGAAACTTCACGGCCATCGTTACGACGGCCTGACCATGGTGTGTTACACCGTGTGGACCGGCACGGCGTTGTTGCTGGTGTACCTGCCAGGCCTTGGCGCTGCGGTGACTGCGGCGTCGCCACAGGCAAACCTGGCGGTACTGATCCTCGGCGTGTTTCCCAGTGCCCTGGCGTACCTCGGTTGGGCTTATGTACTGAGCCATTCCGACGTCAGTCGGGCGTCCATGGCGCTGTACCTGATCCCGCCCTGCGCAATATTGATTGCCGCCGTTTTGCTCGGCGAACAACCTTCACTGCTGGTGGTGCTCGGGGCACTGGTGGTATTGAGCAGCGTGCTTGCCTTGAACCTGACGCCGGGCTTGTCCTGCCCTAAGCCGGCGCGGCAAATTTCACCTTGAAGTAGTCCAGCAGGTTTTGCCCACGGCGAAAGGCCTTGCGCACCTCGTCACTTTCTTTGAGCAGCGCCTCGCTGGGCACCGCATGCTGATCCACCGGCAATGGCCTGGACCACTCCCGCACCCCCTTGGGAAACATCGCTCTGGGGCGATTGTTGACCCAGTTGGAGAGATGACACGGCAAGGTCCAGCCGCCGAACGCCTGAACGAACAGAAAGCCAAACACATACTGCAGCCACGGAAAGTTGTCGCGATAGCCGAGGCGGGCCATATGGAAAAACGCCACCGTGCCCTCCTCGAACTCTTCTGGCGGCGGCGCAGGCAAGGCAGCCGGGCCCTCTTCCATGTAGACGCGAATCGCCTCCCATTCGGCAACTGCACCGCGCAGGCTGCCACAGGCCACGGTCAGCCACAGGACGTTACCGCTTTGCGCGTCGCGCAGGCCGATCATCAGCTTGAACTCGGGCATCACCGCGTATTCGGTGACCAATTGCCCGGCCGAAACACAGGCGATGACCTCTTCCCAGGGTACATACTGGGGTGCAGCGCCCTTCTTCGGCACCATCGCCACTTCGCGGCGCTGGCGATTGAAGCGGATCGGTGGCTGGACGCTGACCTGGCGCACGGCCAGGCAAAATATGACGACGTACATCAACGCCAGCAGCCCGATAAAACCCCAGATGGGCGGCGATGCGAGAAAGTCGTAGACCCCCTCCCAGAACGGCTCAAGCCTACGCCGCACCCAGGCCCCGAGAAATGCCGTCATCACCACGCAGCTCACCACCCCCATGACCGCGGCAATACCGCAGCGGGCCATGAATTCGAAGTTGCCCCGGCCGATGCCGAAGTCCAGGTAGACCTCATTGGCATCACGATGCAAATGCCGGTAGCTGTAGGCTTCTACACCCGTGGGCAAGGGTTTGGGCGACAGGTAGACGATCTGGGTACCGGAGACTTGCTCGAAGTCTCCGGCATGGGGCAGGCGCTGGTATTTGCTGTCAGGCATGAAAACGTTCCGAGTCCTTTCGACAAGGAAGGCACGCCAGGCGCGCTTCCTATGAATAACGCCGCACAGTATCGCGCAAATAGTCATCCAGCAGTTGTGTATCACCGCGCAGCCTCGGCAAGGTCGGCGAGGTTTCGGCGCGCAGCAATTCGCTGTCGATAAACTGCTGCAGCAACACCCGCCGTGGCCCGTAGTCAGCCTCGACCGCCTGGCGCTTGATGCGCAGCAACTCATCGATCTCGGCGAGCATCTGCGGCTCGCTCAGGGTGCCCGCGAGCAGATCGGCAAAGGCCGTCGGTGGCATGCCCAGGCCCAGGTCGATCCAGCGCACGGCCAACAGCGAACGCAGCACGTACAGGTACTTCTTGAAACGCACCTGCGTGCCCTGGAGGAAGTCGCGGTGGTTCTTTTTCGCCATCGACAGGTAGTGGTGCCGCGCCGCCCTGGCGCTGTAGAACTTCAGCGCCAGCGCCTGGAGCGACTCCACTGCACCCGGTTCAGCGCGGTACACCAGCGGCGAACCGAGCCATTCGAGCAGGGTCGGGTTGGAGTTGCGCAGCAGCTTCAGGGTCTTGCGCAGTTCCCAGCCGCTGATGTCCAGTTCGTCGGTCAGCGGCCGCTCGATGACGTCGCGCGGCTCATCGATGCGCAGGTACCAATCCTGGCGCGGGACGTAGATGAAACGCACGTCGAAGTCGCTGTCGGTGGAGGCAAAACCCCAGGCGCGGCTGCCGGATTCGCAGGCGTAGAGCACGGTGACGTCGTGCTCGCGCTCGACCCGGCGCAGCTCTTCAAGCACCCACTCGCGCATGGCGTCCGGCAGTGGGTGACGGTCTTCCTTGTTCATGTTCGTATCCTTGCACTCGGGCGCCTCAAGGCGCCCTCTCTATCCTTTGACGCACACCACCTGACGCAGGGTGTGCACCACTTCCACCAGCTCACGCTGGGCTTGCATCACCGCGTCGATATCCTTGTAGGCCATGGGGATCTCGTCGATCACGTCCTTGTCCTTGCGGCATTCGACATGGGCGGTGGCGCGTCGCTGATCCTCGACGGTGAACGCCTGCTTGGCCCGGGTGCGGCTCATGACCCGCCCGGCGCCGTGGCTGCAGGAGCAGAACGCCTCTTCGTTGCCCAGGCCGCGAACGATGAAACTCTTTGCCCCCATGGAGCCAGGAATGATCCCCAGCTCGCCCTTCTGCGCCGACACCGCGCCCTTGCGGGTGACTAGCACGTCGTGGCCAAAGTGATGCTCGCGCTGCACATAGTTGTGGTGGCAGTTGACCGCTTCGAGGTTGGCCTCGAAGGGTCTACCGAGCACTTTGCGCGTGGCGGCGATCACCGCGTGCATCATCAACGCGCGGTTCTGCCGGGCGAAGTCCTGGGCCCATTCCACCGCTTCGACGTAGTCGGCAAAGTGCCGGCTGCCTTCTTCGAAATAGGCCAGGTTGCGGTCCGGCAGGTTGGCGATGTGCTGGCGCATGTCGGCCTGGGCCAGTTCGATGAACAGGTTGCCGATGGCATTGCCAACTCCGCGCGAACCGCTGTGCAACATGAACCAGACGCGGTTGGCTTCATCCAGGCAGACCTCGATGAAATGGTTGCCGCCGCCGAGGGTGCCCAGGTGCTGGCGGTTGTTGGTTTTCTCCAGCTTCGGGTACTTGTCGGTGATTGCCTTGAAGCGCGCCGCCAGGTCGTGCCAGGCATGGTCAGCCATGGCCGGCACGCTGTCCCAGGCCCCCTGGTCGCGACGACCGAAGGTCTTGCCGTGGGGCACCGCTTTCTCGATTGCAGTGCGCAGGCCATGCAGGTTGTCCGGCAGGTCGCTGGCGGTCAGCGAGGTGCGCGCGGCGATCATGCCGCAGCCAATATCGACGCCGACCGCCGCCGGGATGATCGCGCCCAGGGTCGGGATCACGCTGCCGATGGTCGAGCCCTTGCCCAGGTGCACATCGGGCATCACCGCCAGGTGCTTGAAGATGAACGGCATCTTCGCGGTGTTCAGCAGTTGCTCATGGGCGCCCTCGTCCACCGGGACGCCGTCGGTCCAGAGCTTGATCGGCTTGCCGCCGGCCACTTCGAGTATGTTCATTGTCGTACTTCCACTTTTATCTGTTGCTGCCGGGCTGCTTGAGCCCGGCAAACCTCATCCGGCCTTGATGCTGACCAGTCCATTCAACACCTGATCCAGGCCGCCGAACACCGAAATCCGGTCGATTCGCTCGGCCACCCGTTCCAGGGTTTCCAGTTCCTTCAGGCGCAGGGCCGTCGGGTTGTCTTCCATGACCTTGGCGGTGTTGAGCAGCGAACGGGTTGCCGAGGTCTCTTCGCGGCGGCGGATGACGTTGGCCTGCGCCGCTTTCTCCGCCTCCACCACCTGCGCCAGCAGGGCCTTCATCTCACCTGGAAGGATGATGTCGCGCACCCCCAGGCCGCTGACTTCGATACCGCTGCCGGCGAGTTTCTCCTGCAGGTACTGGCTGACCGAATCGTCGATCAGCTGCTTGTTTTCCAACAGCTCATCCAGCGTTCGGGTGCCCACCGCCGCCCGCAGGCCGAACTGCACCTCGCGGTACAGGTGCTCCAGCGGTTTGCTCAGTTGCGCGAACGCACCGAGCACATCGCTGTAGCGCCAGTTGGCCGCAAGATTCAGGCGCAGGCTGACCTTGTCGCGGGTGAGGATTTCCTGCCCGCTGATTTCCATGGCCTGGATGCGCATGTCGACCAACTCGACACTCACCTGGCGGCTGAAGCGCCAGAAGCCGTACTGCCCGGCGCCGAGCAACTCGACCACCACGCCATCGACCTTCAACACACCGACATGAAAGGCCGGCACAGACGCCAGCAACACCGCGTCCAGCCCGGCCAGGTTGCGGCCGCGCAATTTCGGCTGGTTGAGCTGGGCCACCAGGGCGCCGTCCAGGCGATAAGTCTGGCTCAGGTCGATGCGCTGCAGGGTCTGCGCGCTCTGGCCTTTCCAGTACAGCTGGCGGCTGCCCGGGGCCAGCAACTCGACCAGGGCACCGTCCTCAAATCGCAGGCCGGCTTCGTTTTCCGCCAGGTCCATGCGTTCGAAATACTGCTCGACCAGAGCCGGCTCGCTTTGCCGCAGGTAGCCGGCCAGGCGATGTTCGAACAGCGAAGTATTGAGGCTGAAGGTTTCTACCGTCAGCCGGTTGTGCAGGTCGAAACGCTTGTGCACGCCAGGTTCGAGGATCGACACAAAGTCGCCTTCGCAGAACAGCAGGCCGCGTTCGTTCTTTTTCACGATAAAGCGTTTCAACAGTTTCATCTTGATCATCCTGTGCAATTAATCCTTGGTGCCGGTGCTGCCAAAGAGCCGAGCGCTGCGGGCGTGGCCCGGAGGAGTCAGTTGCCGGGACGTCCTGTCCACTGACCGCATCCTGCGGTCCGGCAACTGCCTTGCTCCGGGCCCGGCCGGCAAGCCGGGCAAATCGGCGGTGGGCGTGTGCGCTCCGTGCGCACCTTGCAGCCTTCCCTGGCTACGCCCCACCGGCGGGTACAACATTCGAGATACCTTGGAGGGTATGTAAGGTTCGAGTCAGGCCTCGAGACCAGCGTCTCCGTGAGGAGCCACGCTATCGACTGCTCGTTGCGGCGGCGGCATGCACGACACCAACACCTGGGGTGGGCTCGTGCACCGGCGGGGACATAAACCCCGTCCCGTTGGCCAGCTTGGCGATGCGGTCGAGGGAGATATTGCGAGGGGCGTGCCAGGTTTTGATTTAAAGACAGAATAAATTTTTATCTTATTGATTTATAAGGATTTTATTTTAACAACCATAAGCCAATGAAATTTCTCAGCCCACAACAAACAAGATTTTTATATATGATGAGATAGGTATTTATCTTTTGAGCTAAATAGAAATGAGCAAGCGTAGCGTCGCCATCGGTTTTCTCGGCACCACCCTTGATCGCAACGGCAAAGGCGCCGCGCGCTGGCAGCGCTGGCGCCCGACCATCAGCCTGTGCCAGCAAGCGCAAACCCCGATCGATCGCCTGGAGCTGATCCACGGCACCAGCGCCCGCGATCTGGGCCTGGCCGAGCGCATACGTGACGACATCCAGAGCATCTCGCCACACACCGAGGTGCGCCTGCAGCCCATGGTCCTGCGCAATCCCTGGGACTTCGAGGAGGTCTATGGTGCCCTGCACGATTTTGCCAGCGCCTACCCGTTCGATACCGAGCACGAGGACTACCTGGTCCACATCACCACCGGCACCCACGTCGCGCAGATCTGCTGGTTCCTGCTCACCGAGGCGCGCTACCTGCCGGCGCGGCTGATCCAGACCTCGCCAGCCCGCGGCAAGGAAGACACGGCCGACCCGGCCGGCACCAGCACGCTGATTGACCTGGACCTGTCGCGCTACGATCACATCGCCTCGCGCTTTCAACGCGAGCAAGCCGACAGCCTGAACTTTCTCAAGGCCGGTATCGCCACCCGCAACGCCGCCTTCAACCGCTCCATCGAGCAGATCGAACGTGTGGCGCTGCGCTCGCGGGCGCCGATGCTGCTGGTCGGCCCGACCGGCGCGGGCAAATCCTTCCTGGCCCGGCGCATCTATGAACTCAAGCGCGCTCGCCACCAGTTGGAGGGGCGCTTTGTCGAAGTGAACTGCGCCACCTTGCGCGGTGACGGCGCCATGTCGGCACTGTTCGGTCACAGCAAAGGCGCCTTCACCGGTGCCCAGAACGCCCGCGAAGGTTTGCTGCGCGCAGCCGATGGCGGCATGTTGTTCCTTGATGAAATCGGCGAGCTGGGCGCCGACGAGCAGGCCATGCTGCTCAAGGCCATCGAAGAAAAACGCTTCTTCCCGCTGGGCTCGGACCGCGAAGTAGAGAGCGACTTCCAGCTGATTGCCGGTACCCATCGCGACCTGCGCAGCCGGGTCGCCGAAGGGCTGTTCCGCGAAGACCTGTACGCACGCATCAACTTGTGGACCTTCGAGTTGCCGGGGCTGGCCGGGCGCAGGGAGGACATCGAGCCGAACATCGATTTCGAACTGCAGCGCCATGCCCGCGAACAGAACCGCCAGGTGCGCTTCAACCTGGAGGCTAAGCGTCGCTACCTGGCCTTTGCCAACTCGCCGCAAGCGCGCTGGGCCGGCAACTTCCGCGAGCTGTCGGCCTCGATCACGCGCATGGCCACCCTCGCCGACAGTGGGCGTATCGACGAAGCGCTGGTGCTGGAGGAGATCGAGCGCCTGCAGCGCGCCTGGGGCCTGGCGCAGGGAGCGGACCCGCTCGACGCGCTGCTCGGCGACAAGGCGCTGGACCAGTTCGACCGCCTGCAACTGCAGGCCGTACTCAAGGTTTGCCGCAACGCCCGCACTTTGTCCGAAGCCGGACGCCAGCTGTTCGATGTATCACGCCAGGAAAAAGAAAAGCCCAACGACGCCGACCGCCTGCGCAAATACCTGGCGCGCTTTGGCCTGGGATGGAATCAACTCAAGGGTTGAACAGGGTGCTAGAATTCGCGCCCTCTTCGGCCGCATCTGGCCGAGCACTACCGAAAAAGGACTCTCGGCCATGTCATTGCTGACAGCTACCCGCCTGCATCTCTGCTCCTTCGGCCTGCTGGCCGGCCTCAGCCTCACCGCCGCCAGTGCCTACGCCGACGAAGCCACCGACCAGGCCGTGCACAAGGGCCGCTGGCAAGGCATGGCCGCCATGGCCAACCTGTACCTCAACGACGCCACCCCGGCCGAGTTCATGGATGCCGGTGACAAAGAAAAGAGCGAGCACGACAACTATGCCGGCGCCCTGGCCTTCTATCTGACCGCCGCCCGCCTGGACCCGAAGAACGCCTTCGCCTCTTACCAGGCCGCTGCCGCGCTGTCGTCCATGGACAGCCCGGAACTGGCCGCGCAATACCTCGACCAGGCGCGTGAGCGCGGCTTCTGGCAAGCGGTGATCCTCAAGGAAGACGACGAACTGGAGCCGATGCAGAAAGACCCGGCCTACCAGAAGCTGCTGCAAGCCGCCGAGAAGAACTACCCGACCCAGGCCAAGGACGCCGGCCTCGCTGCGTTCAGCATTCCTGAAGGCAAGGCGCCGGCTGGCGGCTGGCCAGTGGTGGTATGGCTGGCCGGTTTCGGCACCGAAGGCGTCAAGGGCACCAACATGCGCGCCGACCTGGTGGGCGACAAGGCCGTGCTGGTGGCCCTGAACGGCACCCTCAAGCGCGACGAGCATCAGTTCATGTGGCAGCGGCAATCAGTCGAGCCGACCGAGCAAGCGGTGGCCGCGGCCCTGAAGAAGCTGGAAAAAGACACCCGCATCGACCGCTCGAAAGTTGCCCTGATCGGCTTCTCGCAAGGCGCCGAACACGCCGCGCACCTGATCGCCCAGTACCCGCAGAACTACAGCGGCGCCGTGCTGCTGTCGCCGGGCGGCTTCAAGATCCCGTTCACCGTGCAGAAGGCCAAGGACAAGCGCCTGGTCGTGGTTCATGGTGCACAGGAGCATGAAAGCAACCTGCAACTGACCGCCACCACCGAAAAAGCCTTCGCCAGCAACAACAAGGTGCAGAGCCACGAACACCCTGAAGGCCACACCTTCCAGGACGACTGGCGCAAGGCCTACCCTGGCTACCTGGATTACGCCCTGGGCCTTTAAGCCCGGCTTAGACCTAGGTCGTAGCCCTGAGGCTTGCAAGCATGATGGCACCCTGATGTATGCTTGCACGGTCTTCAGGGCGGGGTGAAAGTCCCCACCGGCGGTAAATCGAAAGATGAGCCCGCGAGCGCCTCGGCCTTTGGTCGAGGGTCAGCAGATCTGGTGAGACTCCAGAGCCGACGGTCATAGTCCGGATGAAAGAAGGCGTCAGGCCAGGGCCATCGTGCGCCCTGGCGCACGCATTTTGTTCGCCCTGAAACGTTCATCGATCACTTACGAGGAGCGTTTCATGTCCCCTTTGCACCGCAAGCAATTCCCTAACGTCGCTGCCGCCGTCGCTGCCTATCAGGCCGGTAAACCCGTGCTGTTGCTCGATGACGACGACCGCGAGGACGAGGCGGATATCATCGCCGCCGCCGAAAACATCAGCCTGCAGACCATGGCCATGATGATCCGTGATTGCAGCGGCATCGTCTGCCTGTGCCTGGATGAAATCACCGTTGACGAGCTGTCGCTGGCACCGATGGTGCCGAACAACCGCGCCCGCCATGGCACCGGTTTCACTGTGACCATCGAAGCCGCTGAAGGTGTATCCACGGGCGTGTCGGCCCAGGACCGCATCACCACCATCCAGGCGGCGCTGGACTCGACCCGCGCAGACCTGCGCATCGTCAGCCCCGGCCACGTGTTCCCGCTGCGCTCACGCGATGGCGGCGTGCTCACCCGTCGTGGCCACACCGAAGGCTCGGTAGACCTCGCCCGCCTGGCTGGCCTGCGTCCGGCAGCGGTCCTCTGCGAGCTGATGAACCCCGATGGCAGCATGGCCCGTGGCGAACAGGTGGCAGAGTACGCCAGGCTGCATTCGCTGCCGGTACTGACCATCGACGAGTTGGCCCGTTACCGCCAGGCAGCCTTGACTCCCGCCCTGGAAAGCGCCTGAAAAATATTCTGTTCGAGAAAATTTACAGCCCTGCAGACAGCTACTAAGGTGAATGCAGAGGAGTGAATCGCGGCTGATTCAAGGCAGTCGCATCGTGCTGAGCGGGTGCAGCTTCATGCACCCGGATTTGCCTCTATTAGGAGGCGGGAAGACGACTTCATGGGGCGCCGCAAGCCAACCCGGAGTCGTCCCCGCCTCTGCTTTTTTCTGCCCTACTTCAAGCCCAGCTGCGTGCGCAAAAAGTCGTGCAGGCCGACCGCGCTTTTCTTGTAGCCGTCCGCCGTCAGGTGCACCAGATCGCCACGGGCCAAGCCTGAAGCCTGCCAGCCGGCAATCGAACACTGTCCGCCCATATACGCCTGCCAGTCCCAGAACAGGGCATTGGCCTGCTTGGCTGCCTGGCGCTGGATGCGGATCACCTGGGCCAGTTGCTGCGGCTGGCGCGCGGCGCAACTGCGGGCCTTGCGCT
The DNA here is from genome assembly GCF_054788455.1 of Pseudomonas sp. ZL2. Taxonomy (NCBI): domain Bacteria; kingdom Pseudomonadati; phylum Pseudomonadota; class Gammaproteobacteria; order Pseudomonadales; family Pseudomonadaceae; genus Pseudomonas; species Pseudomonas sp. ZL2. The sequence goes on from NZ_JBGOGX010000005.1 coordinate 182,853, forward strand.
GCTTGATCGAGTCCGGCGGACCAACCAGCAGCACCACCGCCCGCGGCAGGTCCTGGCGCAGGCGCTTGAGGGTATTGCGCAGTTGCGTCTGGTACAGGTTGAGATCGAGGGTGTCATCGAAGGCTTCGTTGGTGCCGTAGGCGAGGATCACCAGGTCCGGGCGCAAGGTCTTGAGGTTGTCCTGCCAGCCGGCCTGCCATTTGTCCTGCACCTCAAGACGCGCGCCGTTGATACCCAGCGCCGAATAGATCACCCCGGCATTCTTCTGGCCCTGGATGTACCACCCCCCCAGCACGGTGCCGGGACGGCCGTTGAGGGTCAGGTCCAGCGGCAGACCGAGGTTGCCGACCTGCGGGCCGAAGCGCCATTGCCCGCCGGTTGCCGCCAGCATGCGCTGGTTGCGTCCACGACCGTCGCGCAGCACCAGGGTACTGTTCTCCCGCGCCTGGTACAGCGCCTGCACGCGATAACGTTGGGCACCAGGTTCACGGGCCTCGATGCGTACGCTGGGGTTGGCCGCCATCGGCACCGACAAGTAACCGCCGAGCGGGAACTGCGTGCTCTGCTGATTACGCGCCGACACCAGCTCCCACTGGCGCTTGGCGGCTTTGAGGATAACCTGGTCGTAGCGGGTGCCCGGCACCGGCGTGGCGGCGATCAGGCCGATACCGCCGTCGCCATATCGCGCTTGCAGCAGGCGGCGCATCTCGCCACTGAACAGATCGGCAGCGGTGTGCGAGTCGCCGAACTGAATGATATTGACCGGCGCGCGGTTGGCGTTCTTGAACTTGCCCGCCAGTACCGCCAGGTTGCCATCGACGCGGTTGACCGGGGCCTTGGCCGCCGTATTGGCTGGCCTGGCCGTGGTATTGACCGCCGCCACCGGGCTACAGCCCGGCAGCGCGCAGATCAGCAGGGCCAATCCCAGAATGTTGTGCAGTCGACGCATCAGTGTCCCGTTACAGTGAGGCCGGGAAAGGCGATCATCGAGAGAATCCGTTCCGAGATCAGCTTCTGTCCGGTGGTGGTGAAATGGATGCCGTCATCGACCCGGGTCTTGATCCGTTTGCCCTGGCTGTTCTGCAAAGTAGCGGAGAAGCTGTCGTCGTTGTAACCGAGTGCCGGGTTGGCCGAAACGTAGTGCTGTTGGTACAGGCCGGTCTGTTGCTCGTACAACCCGCTCAGATAAGCCATGGCCGTAGACAGCTTGGGCTTCTGCATGTTCGGCGGCCCGACCCAGATCACCTGCACATTGTGCGCACGGGCCTGGTCAAGAATCGAATCGATGCGCTGGCGATAGGTGACTTCCCACTCCGGCGACTTGAAGCGCAGGAACGGCTTGCCCTTGCCCTGGGGCATGTCCCACGGGTCATTGGGGCCGAGGAAGATCACCATCAGGCGAATGTTCGGCTCGCTTTCCAGGGTCTTGGCCACGGTCTGCGGCCAGTTGAAGAACCCCGGATAGGCAAGGCCGGTGCTTTGCTTGCTGAGGTTGACGCTCTTGATCTGGTAGCGCTTGCGCAGGCTGTTGGCCAGGTGCGGGGCGACGCCCTGCATCAGCGAGTCGCCGACCAGGAACACTTCATCACCGGCCGCCAGGGACACAACGGTGCCCGCTTGCAGCGGCGCCTGGGCAACCTGGGCCGCAGGTTGGGTCACCGGCGCAGCAACGGGCGCAGCAGGTGCCGCCACCTGGACTACGACCGGCTTGCTGACCGCTACCTGCGCGGTAACTGGCGGCTTGCCCAGGTGCACCGGAACCACCTGGATCGGCGCCGGCAGCTCGACCGTATCGCTGGCCTCGACCTTGGCCACCAGTACCGGCTCGTTACGTTTTTCCAGGCTATCGACAAAACTGTCGCGGGCATCGCCCAAGGCGTGGGTCAGGTTGCCACCCAGGCGCCAGGCCGGGCTTTGCCCGAGCACCGGCAGCTCGCAGCTCTGGTGATATTTCTGCTGGCAATAGAGGCTGATCGAATCCTGGTTCAGCCAGAACAACAGCAGCGTGGTGATGACGATGGCGTACAACGCCTTGGCCGCGCCCGCTTGCGAGGACATCAAACGACCGGCATTAGAAACTTGCATAGATGAACCCCGGCACGCCCGATTGCGAAGCAAAAATAACCAAGGAAACGAACAACCCCAGCGGTATCGGATACAACTGCCAAGGCAAGCGCGTGGTCGCTGCAAAGAACTGACGCAGGAGCACCAGCAACTGCGGGTAGACAGCCACATACAGCACGCTCACCAGCAACAGCAGGCCGGTACTGGAGAACAATCCATCCAGGCTCAGCCCGCCGATTCCGGCGAGCATGTCCACGGCTTCATCAAGGCTCGCACTGCGGAAGAAGATCCAGGCGAAGGCCACATAGTGGAAGGTCAGCAGACGCGCCGCCAAACCGGCCCCCGGCCAGCGCATCGGCTGCGGCAGGATGTAGGTCGAGGCCTTGTACAGCGCCAGGCCGATACCGTGCAACGCGCCCCAGATGATGAAGTTGATGCTCGCCCCGTGCCACAGCCCGGAAACCAGCATCGCCAGCAGCATGTTCAGGTTGCCGCGCCACACGCCTTGGCGGTTACCGCCCAGGGGGATGTAGACATAGTCGCGAATGAACAGCGACAGGCTGATATGCCAGCGGCCCCAGAATTCCTTGAGGTTGTGCGCGGCATAGGGCGCATTGAAGTTCTCGGGCAGGCGAAAGCCCAGCAGCAAGGCAATGCCGGTGACCAGGTTGGTGTAGCCGCTGAAGTTGAAATAGATCAGGAAGCTGTAGCCATACACGCTCAGCAGGATCTGCTCGGGCGAATAGCTGCCCGGCGTTTCAAACACCGGGTCGACCCACTCACTGGCCAGCCAGGCGCTGCAAAAGAACAGCTTGACCACCGCCAGGGCGATCAGGCCCAAAGCCCGTTGCGGCTCCAGCACCTCACGGATACCGCTGGTGCGAATCTGCGCCAGCATGTGGCTGGCGCGGTTGACCGGGCCGGCAATCAGGCTGGGGAAGAACGCCAGGTACAGGGCCAGGTCGAACGGCGAAGCCGAGGGCATCTCGCGGCGGTTGATCGACACCAGGTAGCTGACCGAGTGAAAGGCGTAGAACGACAGGCCGATCGGCACCAGCACTTCCAGCACCGGCAGTGACACATCCAGCCCGGCACTGGCCAGGGCACCCTGCACGCCGCCGACAAAGAACTCCTGATACTTGAACAGATAGAAGCAGCCCAGCACCAGCAGCAACACCAGCAAATAGCTGAAGCGCCGCCCGGGATACCGCTCACCGACCAGGCCGAGCAGGTACACCAGGGCGCTGTAGCCCAGCAGGATATACAGGGAGTTGAAGCTGAAACTGGCCACCAGTGCGTAACTGGCCGCCAGCAGCAGGACGTTCTGCAGGCGAACGCTCCAGCACAGGCTCCAGTAGACGATGAAAAACAGTGTGAAGCAGAGGCCGAACTCGATCGAAAGGAAGCTCACAACGTAGTCCATTACGTGACAACAGAAATAGGAGGCTTCACCGCGAGAAACCCGCGGGGTAAAGCGGGCGCGATTATGGCAGAGAGCCATAAGCCCTCACAATGCGAGCCCTGCAGAAAAATCAAGACTTCACCGGCGGCCTTTGTGCAACAGAATGCGACGAAAGATCGCCCCTATCGATTTGCTCCCCCCGCCCCGCTCTGCTAGTGTCGCGCCGTTTATACCGCCACCGAGACAGCCGCCATGGCCCGAAAAAAAGCCTCCATTGATTTCGAGCAATCCCTCGCCGACCTGCAGGTCCTGGTCGAGCGCCTGGAGAACGGCGAGCTGTCGCTGGAAGACTCGCTGACCGCCTTCGAACAAGGCATCAGCCTGACCCGCGACTGCCAGAGCGCTCTGGCCCAGGCCGAACAGAAGGTCCAGGTGTTGCTTGAGCGCGATGGCGAGCTGGCCGCCGAGCCTTTCGATGCGGACCAGGCAGAATGATCAGTCGCTATCAGGCCGACTGCCAGGCCCGGGTCGACGCCGCCCTTGAGCAACTGTTCGTGCCGCCGTCGCAGGAACTCACCCGCCTCTACCAGGCCATGCGCTATAGCGTGATGAACGGCGGCAAGCGCGTACGCCCGCTGCTCGCCTACGCCGCTTGCGAAGCCCTGGGTGGCACGCCGGAGCAAGCCAACGGCGCTGCCTGCGCGGTCGAGCTGATTCACGCCTACTCGCTGGTGCACGACGATTTGCCGGCCATGGACGATGACGACCTACGCCGCGGCCAGCCGACCACCCACAAGGCCTTCGATGAAGCCTGTGCGATCCTGGCTGGCGACGGCTTGCAGAGCCTGGCCTTCAGTGCGCTGCTCGACCCGCAGCTGAGCCCGCAGCAAGACAGCATCCGCCTGGCCATGGTCCAGGCCCTGGCGTTGGCCGCCGGCCCTGCCGGCATGGTCGGCGGCCAGGCCATCGACTTAGGTTCGGTGGGCCTCAAGCTCGACCAGACGGCGCTGGAGTTCATGCACCGGCACAAGACCGGCGCGCTGATCGAAGCCAGCGTCAGGCTCGGCGCCCTGGCCAGCGCCCGCGCCGACCAGACCCAGCTCAAGGCTCTGCAAACGTATGCACAGGCCATCGGCCTGGCGTTCCAGGTCCAGGACGATATCCTCGACGTCGAGAGCGACACCGAAACCCTGGGCAAGCGCCAGGGCGCAGACATCGCCCGCGACAAGCCGACCTACCCGGCCTTGCTCGGCCTCGACGCCGCCAAGGCCTATGCCCTGGAACTGCGCGACCAGGCCCTGCATGCCCTGCGTCCGTTTGACGCGGCGGCCGAGCCGCTGCGGGAATTGGCGCGTTATATCGTTGAACGGCGTAATTAAGCGCAAACCGCATCGCGGGGCAAGCCCGCTCCCACAGCGATCACTGTAGGAGCGGGCTTGCCCCGCGATTAGCTCAAATGGGCAGCCAATACCGCAATAAGGTAAACTGCCGCCACTTCATATCTATAACGATTCGCCTGATGCCCACGACGTTTCAAGAGATCCCCCGCGAACGCCCGGTCACGCCGCTGCTTGACCGTGCTGATACGCCTGCCGGCCTGCGCCGCCTGGCTGAAGCCGACCTGGAGAGCCTGGCCGACGAGTTGCGCCAGGAATTGCTCTATACCGTTGGCCAGACCGGCGGGCATTTCGGTGCCGGCCTGGGCGTCATCGAGCTGACGATCGCCCTGCACTACGTCTTCGACACCCCGGACGACCGCCTGGTGTGGGACGTTGGTCATCAGGCCTATCCGCACAAGATCCTCACCGGTCGCCGCCAGCGCATGAACACCCTGCGCCAGAAGGACGGCCTGGCCGCCTTCCCGCGCCGCGCCGAGAGCGAGTACGACACCTTTGGTGTCGGTCACTCCAGCACCTCGATCAGTGCTGCCCTGGGCATGGCCATCGCCGCCCGCCTGCAGAACGATCCACGCAAGTCCATCGCCGTGATCGGCGACGGCGCGCTGACCGCCGGCATGGCCTTCGAGGCGTTGAACCACGCCCAGGAAGTCGATGCCGACATGCTGGTGATCCTCAACGACAACGACATGTCGATTTCGCGCAATGTCGGCGGCCTGTCCAATTACCTGGCCAAGATCCTCTCCAGCCGCACCTACTCGAGCATGCGCGAGGGCAGCAAGAAAGTCCTGTCGCGCCTGCCCGGCGCCTGGGAAATCGCCCGCCGCACCGAAGAATACGCCAAAGGCATGCTGGTGCCCGGCACCCTGTTCGAAGAGCTGGGCTGGAACTACATCGGTCCGATCGATGGCCACGACCTGCCGACCCTGATCACCACCCTGCGCAACATGCGTGACCTCAAGGGCCCGCAGTTCCTGCACGTGGTGACCAAGAAGGGCAAGGGCTTCGCCCCGGCCGAAGTCGACCCGATCGGCTACCACGCGATCACCAAGCTCGAGCCTGTGGACAAACCTGCCGCCGCGCCGAAACAGGCCGCTGGGCCGAAGTACTCCGCGGTGTTCGGCCAATGGCTGTGCGACATGGCGGCGGCCGACCAGCGCCTGGTCGGCATCACCCCGGCCATGAAGGAAGGCTCCGACCTGGTGGCCTTCAGCGAGCACTACCCGGATCGCTACTTCGACGTCGCCATCGCCGAACAGCACGCGGTAACCCTGGCGGCGGGCATGGCCTGCGAAGGCAGCAAGCCGGTGGTGGCGATCTATTCGACCTTCCTCCAGCGCGCCTACGACCAGCTGATCCATGACGTTGCGGTGCAGAACCTCGACGTACTGTTCGCCATCGACCGCGCCGGCCTGGTCGGCGAAGACGGCCCGACCCACGCAGGCAGCTTCGACCTGTCGTTCCTGCGCTGCATCCCCGGCATGCTGGTGATGACCCCGAGCGACGAGAACGAACTGCGCAAGATGCTCAGCACCGGCCACCTGTACAACGGCCCGGCGGCCGTGCGCTACCCACGCGGCAGCGGCCCGAATGCGACCATCGAGAGCAACCTCGAGCCGTTGGAAATCGGCAAGGGCATCGTTCGCCGCCAGGGCAGCAAGGTCGCCTTGCTGGTGTTCGGCGTGCAGCTGAGCGAAGCCCTGAAGGTTGCCGAGCAGATCGACGCCACCGTGGTTGACATGCGCTTTGTCAAACCGCTGGATGAAGCCCTGGTGCGCGAAATCGCCGGCAGCCACGAGCTGCTGGTGACCCTCGAAGAGAACGCCATCATGGGCGGCGCCGGTGCGGCGGTAAGTGAGTTCCTCGCGCGTGAAGCCGTACTCAAGCCGGTGCTGCACCTGGGCCTGCCAGATGTGTATGTCGAGCATGCCAAGCCTGCGCAGATGCTGGCCGAGTGCGGGCTGGATGCGGCCGGGATCGAGGCTTCGGTGCGTCAGCGGATGCAACTGCTCGGTCTTTGATCTTCGGGGCCTTAACCGGCCTCATCGCTGGCAAGCCAGCTCCCACAAGTACAGCGCATGCAGAACCTGTGGGAGCTGGCTTGCCAGCGATAGCAATGGAACTGCCCATGAAATCCCTGCGCCTGGTAGCCCCACTCCTGCTATTGCCGACCACCCTGCTGGCCGAGCCCATCGACCGCGAAAGCGCCCTGAAGCTGCCCGACACGCTGATCAGCGCCAACCGCCAGGTCGAAGACCGCACCCAGACCAGCGCCGCCAACACGGTGTTCACCCGTGCTGACATCGACCGCCTGCAACCTTCCAGCATCACTGACCTGCTGACCCGGGTACCCGGCGTTCAGGTCTCGCGCACCGGCGGGCGTGGCAGCCTGCCCGGCATCTTCATTCGCGGCACCAAGTCGGCCCAGAGCCTGGTGCTGGTGGACGGCGTACGCATCGCCAACACCTCGTCCGGTGACAGCGGCCTGCAGTTTCTCAACATCGATCAGATCGAGCGGGTCGAAGTACTGCGCGGGTCGCGCTCGGCGATCTACGGCAGCGATGCGATTGGCGGGGTGATCCAGATCTTCACCCGCCGCGCCAGCACGCCCGGCCTGCAGCCACGCCTGCACCTGGCCGGCGGCAGCAACAAGACCTGGCAGCGTGATGTTGGCCTGTCCGGTGGTGACGAGCGCACCCGTTTCAACCTCGCCGCCGGCCTGGACGAAACCGCTGGCATCAACGCCACCCGCGAATCGTTTCCCGCCAACGGCGATCACGATGCCTACCGCAACAAGAGCCTGAGCCTGAACCTCAGCCATGTCGCCAGCGACTCGCTGGAGCTGGGCCTGAACTGGCTCGACAGCCACGGGCGCAGCGAATACGACAACCTGTTTGGCGACCAGAGCCAGCCTTATACCGACTTCAACGTCTCCAGCGTCGGCACTTATGCCGACGCCCAGCTCACCGAGATGTGGCATTCACGCCTGGAGCTGGGCCACAGCGAAAACCGTGATACCAAGCGCGACTCGCTGCAACCGGGCGGTAGCGAGTTCAACACCTATCGCGATTCGCTGAACTGGCAGAATGACCTGAGCCTCGACGAACACAACAACCTGCTGCTGGGTGGCGACTGGTACCAGGACCGCCTGCACGGCAGCACGCCCCTGGACGAAGACAGCCGCTGGAACCGCGCCGCCTTTGTGCAGCACCGCTACAAGGGCGACAGCTTCAGCACCGAAGTGGGCGTGCGCCGCGACCAGAACCAGCAGTTCGGCAGCCAGAACAGCTGGAGCGCCAGCCTCGGCCTGCCGCTCAACGCGGACAACGACCTGCTGCTGTCCTACAGCGAAGGCTTCCGCGCGCCGACCTTCAATGACCTCTACTACCCGGACTTTGGCAACCCCGACCTCAAGCCCGAGCGCTCGAAAAGCTACGAATTGCAATGGCGCAGCCAACTGGCTGAAACCACCCGGCTGGAGGCGTCGCTGTACCGCACCGACCTGCGCAATGCGATCTCCCTGGGCCCCAACTACATTCCGCACAATGTCGGTTCGGCACGGATCAACGGCTTCGAAGCCAGCCTGCATCAGGCGTGGTTCGGCTGGCAGAGCAACCTGGGCCTGTCGCTGATCGACCCGCGTGACCGCGATTCCGGGCACACCCTGGAACGCCGTGCCCGCCGTACCTTGAGCCTGGACCTGGATCGCCAGTTCAATCGCCTGGGCCTCGGTGCCAGCTGGCAGGCGGTCAGCAGCAGTTACGCGGATGCGGACAACAAACGCTCACTCAGTGGCTACGGTCTGCTCGGTTTGCGCAGCAGCTGGAACCTGAGCCGCGAGATTCGCCTGGAGCTCAAAGCCGATAACCTGCTGGACAAAGCCTACAGCCGCGCGCAGTACAACTATGGCGCAGGCTATGCTGACTATCGCGAAGAGGGCCGAACCTGGCTATTGGGCGTCACCTGGACGCCGGCGCTTTAGCCTGCAACAACGCACACAACTTCGCCGTCGCTTCGATCATCTGCCCACTGGGGCGCTCCAGGCCTTTGTCCGGCACCTGCAGCAACAGGCCGTCGCGCACTGCCGCAACGTTGGGCCAGGCCTTCCAGGCGTCTAGCTGAGGCTGATCGGGGGCGAGGATGACCTGGGGATTGCGCGCCAGCACGGTCTCCAGGTTGACCTGAGGCGCCGGCTGGGTGAGGTCGGCGAACACGTTGCGCGCGCCACAGACGCTGAGGGCATCGGAGATGATCTGATAGCCACCGACGGTGTACAGCGGCTTGTCCCAGACCTGATAGAACACCGACAGCGGGCGCTCTCGGCGGTACTGTTGGCGTAACGCTGCAAGGCGGCTGCGCAAGGCATCGGCCAACTGCCCGCCTTGCTCCTTGCGCCCGATGCGCACGCCAATTTCGTCGACCTGGGAAACCAGGTCATCCAGCTCGTGCACATCGACGCTATACAGCGGGATACCGAGACGTTCGAGCTGGTCGCGCTGGGCCGCCGGCACGCTGCCCGGCCAGTACAGCACCAGATCCGGGCGCACGCTGAGCAGGCGCTCCATGTCCAGTTGGCCATAGCGGCCAACCAGCGGCACGTCTTCCAGTTGCGCCGGCCGTTCGTGCCACTCGGCCATGCCCACCAGCAGATCGCCGGCCTGCAGGTCGAGAATGATTTCAGTGATCGAAGGCGCCAGGCTGACCACTCGCGGCGCTGCCGCCAATGGCATGCCGAGGGCCAGCAGCAACAGCCACAGGTAACGGCGCATCAGCCGAGCTGGCGAGGGATACGGTAGAGGTAGAGCAGGACCAGGCTGGAGATCGCCAGGAGGATCTGCGGCACCGCCTCAAGGCCGACGAATACCGACAGCGCTGCGACCCAGGCCGGCAGGCAGGCGAACAGCATGCCCAGCCGGCGGATGCGCGCCAGTTCGATCCAGGCACCTGGCTCGTCGTCAGTGTTCAAGGCTTTCTGGGTCGCGATCAGCCCATGCTTGTACGCACCGAAGCGCGGCAGGCTGAGGAACATCGACGCCACGCCGGCGATGAACATCGGCATGGCCAGGATCGGAATCAGCGCCTGCACGCCACCAAAGGCCCAGGCGAACACCAGCAACGGTGCCAGCGCCACCGCCAGGTACTGCCACCAGGCCAGCTCCAGACGACGGCGAACCTGGGCGCGGGTCACGCCCGACCGGCCTCGCCCTGGTGCTCGTTGCCCATCATGTGGCCGAGCTTGCCGGCTTTGGTCGCCAGGTAGTGTTTGTTATGCGGGTTGTGGCCGGTGTGCAGCGGCACGCGCTCGGCAACCGGGATGCCCATGCTGGTGAGGGCCTTTACCTTGCGCGGGTTGTTGGTCATCAGCCGCAGCGACTTGACCCCCAGATGCTCGAGCATCGGCTGGCACATGCCGTAGTCACGCTGGTCGGCGGCAAAGCCCAGGCGCTCGTTGGCCTCGACAGTGTCGGCGCCGCCGTCTTGCAGCTCGTAGGCGCGGATCTTGTTCAACAGGCCAATGCCGCGGCCTTCCTGGCGCAGGTACAGCAGCACGCCGCGGCCTTCGCGGGCGATCGCCTGCAGGGCCGCTTCGAGTTGCGAACCGCAGTCGCAGCGCTGGCTGAACAAGGCGTCGCCGGTCAGGCATTCGGAATGCAGGCGCCCCAGCACCGGCTGCCCGTCGGCCACATCACCCAGGCTGAGCACGACGTGCTCGCGGCCGGTGGCTTCATCGAGAAAACCATGCATGGTGAAGGTCGCAAAGGGGGTAGGCAGCTTGGAAGCGGCAACAAAAACGACGGGCACGTTGTGCTCCTGATCAGTAACTTGAAAATTGACGTGGGGCGATTGTATCAGCAGCGCAGCGCCGCTGCTTAGGCTGAATTATTGGGCAAACAGATCGAGAGGTTCGATATTGCCTAACGGTTCTTGCCCTCGCCGCCGAACGGATACGGCTGTTGCCAGTGCTCGAAGATCGCCCGCAACTCGCCACTGGCCACCAGCTTGTCCATGCGTTGATCGAACAGGGCGCGCAACGCTTTGCCCTCGGCAGTGCGGCCAAAGGCGATGTACAGCGGCAGTTCGGCCAGGTGGCTGCGGCGGAACAGCTCGGGCTTGGGCGCCTGTTCGAGGACATAGTCGACTTCGGTCAGGGCATCGATGTAGAAGTCGACGCGATCGTGCTCAAGCATCGGCAAAATCCCCTCGCGGCGCTGGATCTCGCGAAAATGGCCGACGTTGGGCAGGTAGTTCTTGTAGTCATAACCGCGCACCCAGGCCAGGCGATATTGGCCAAGGGTCTGCTGGGTGGGCACAGGACGGCTGGCCAGGCCCAGGGCATAGATATGGTCCATGTCGAAGTACCAGCGCGGGTAGAGGTTGTCGGCGTTCTCTTCGTGATAGGAGCCGACCCAGGCATCCGCCTCACCACGCTTGACCAGGCCGACCGCACGGCTGTACGGCGCACTCAGGGTACGGACCTTGACGCCGGCCGGCTCGAACACCTTGCGCAGCACGTCCCAGGCCAGGCCGCTGCCATCGGCGTTGGTGTAATCGAGCCATTCCTCACTGACCAGACGGACCTGGCCGGGCGTCGCCAAGGGCGCATCAGCCGCCTTTACCACATTTGCCGCCAGAACCAGCAACAACAGCAACAGCCGCCATCCCGTCATCACCCCGCTCCCTTAGGTAAAGCTCCATACCAGAACCTGCATGCCCAGCCAGGCAAACACCCCCGCCAGCACATCGTCGAGCATGATCCCGACCCCGCCATGTACGTGACGGTCAACCCAGCGGATCGGCCAGGGCTTGAGGATGTCGAAAAAGCGGAACATCAAGAAGCCCGCCAGCAGCCACAACCAGCCTTCTGGCACCAGCCACAGGGTGATCCACATACCGACCATTTCGTCCCAGACGATCCCCTCATGGTCGTGGACTTTCAGGTCATCGGCGACCTTGCCGCACAGCCAGAAGCCGAACAGCATGGTCAGGCCGAGCATCAGCCAGTAGCCCCAGTCGGGGAGCATCTGCCACAACGGGATAAAAGGTAGAGCCACCAGCGAGCCCCAGGTTCCCGGCGCCTTGGGCAAAGTCCCGGAGCCGAAGCCGAAAGCCAGAAAATGCCAGGGATTGCGCCAGACCGACGGCGGAACGAACTCCGCTGGCACCTGTTTGGGGTGATCGGTCACGGTGTCTCCTTAAAATGTTGATAGCCCCGGGTTTGCGGGGTGATGTCCTGGCCGCCGCCATCGAGCAGGCGCACGCCGCTCCCGGCACCGACCCGCCCGACCACATGGATCGGCCAGCCGGCCGCCAGCAGGGACGCAAGCTCGGCTTCGGGCAGGGTGAAGGCCAGGACGTAATCATCGCCCCCGGCCAGTGCCGCCTGTTGCGCGCCGTCGTGGCCGAGAACAGCCTGCAGTGCCGCCGACAACGGTAACCGCTCAAGCTCGACCTGCAATGCCACATCCGACGCCTTGGCGATATGCCCACAATCGGCGAGCAGGCCGTCGGAGATGTCCAGCGCCGCCGTAGCCTTGCCGCGCAACGCCTGGCCCAACGCCAGTTGCGGCTGCGGCGACCAGTAATGGGCAAGCAGGAGCTCGGCCTGGGCAGCATCGGCCACGCGTTCGCCCAGCACCAGCGGCAAGGCACCGGCGGCATTGCCCAGCTCGCCACCGACACAGAGCAGATCACCGGCTCGCGCACCGCTGCGGGTCAGGGCCAGGCCGCCCGGCACACGGCCGAACACGGTCATGGTCAGGCTCAGCGGGCCACGGGTGGTATCACCGCCAATCAGGCTCAGCTGGCAACTTTCGGCCATCTGGTTCAAACCGCGGGCATAGGCTTGCAGCCAGTCGGCGCGAACCTCCGGCAGGGTCAGGGCAAGGGTAAAGCCGATGGGCGTGGCGCCCATGGCCGCCAGGTCACTGGCAGCGACGGCCAGCGAACGCTGACCGAGCAGAAAAGGGTCGCAGACAGCCGGGAAATGCACCCCGGCCACCAGCGTATCGGTGGAGATCGCCAGCTGTTCGCCCGGTGGCACGCTGAGCAAGGCGCAATCATCGCCAATGCCCAGCGCCACGCCTTCACCACCTTGCGCACAGGACGCGGCGGCGAAGTAATGACGAATCAGCTCGAACTCACCCATTGGCACATAGCGCCGCAATCAGCGCTTGAACGCCTTGACTTCGGCTTCACGCAGGCGTGGAGCCAGCTTGTCGAGCACGCCATTGACGAATTTGTGGCCGTCGGTGGCGCCAAACACTTTGGCCAGTTCCACACCTTCGTTGATCACGACGCGGTACGGGACGTCAACGCGCATCATGAACTCCCAGGTGGACAGGCGCAGCACTGCCAGTTCAACTGGATCGAGCTCTTCAAGGGCCAGGTCCAGGCACGGCTTCAGTGCTTCGTCGATTTCGGCCTTTTTCACCGGAACCCCGTGAAGGATTTCGCGGAAGTAGGCACCGTCGACATCGGTGAAATCGTTATCGACCCGGAACTGCGCTTCGATCTCGTTCAGCGACTGCTTGGCCATGTGCCATTGGTACAGGGCCTGAGTCGCGAGCTGACGGGCTTCGCGACGCTTGGCGCTTTTCGATGGCTTGCCAGCATCCGCAGGTTTTGGATCGCGCGGGTTGAAACGATCGCTTTCGTCGCTAATCACTTGGCCTCCAACTGCGCCAGCAGGCTGACCATTTCCAGAGCGGACAGGGCAGCTTCGGCGCCCTTGTTGCCGGCCTTGGTGCCGGAACGCTCAATGGCCTGTTCGATCGAGTCGACGGTCAGGACACCGAAGGAGACCGGCACGCCGAACTCCATGGACACCTGGGCCAGGCCCTTGGTGCATTCGCCCGCTACGTACTCGAAATGCGGGGTACCGCCACGGATCACGGCGCCCAGGGCGATGATCGCGGCATATTCGCTTTGCTGGGCGACTTTCTGTGCTACCAGCGGGATTTCGAAGGCACCCGGGGCACGGATGATGGTGATGTCGCTTTCGTTCACACCGTGGCGAACCAGGGCGTCAACGGCACCGCTCACCAGGCTTTCGACAACGAAGCTGTTGAAGCGGCCAACCACCAAAGCATAGCGACCTTTGGGGGCGATGAAGGTACCTTCGATGGTCTTCAGGGTCATTCCGGAGTTCTCATCTTAAAGAGCCAGGCCGCAAACGGGCGGCCTGTGGGGGTTTGGGACACGAATGGCAGCGCGACAAACCGCCTGCTTTATTCGGAGGGCACGTATTCTACAACTTCCAGATCGAATCCGGATATCGCATTGAACTTCATTGGCGAACTCATCAGGCGCATTTTGCGCACGCCGAGGTCGCGCAGGATCTGCGAACCGGCACCGACGGTGCTGTAGGTGGTCGGGGTTTTCGCCTGCGGGGCAGCGTCGGCGCTTTCGCGAATGTGCGCCAGCAGCACGTCGCCATCGAGCGGGTGACCGAGCAGCAGCACCACACCGCTGCCAGCGTCTGCAACGGCGCTCATGGCCGCGCGCAGGCTCCAGCGGCCCGGTTGCTTGACCATCAGCAGGTCGCGCAGCGGGTCCATGTTGTGCACCCGTACCAGGGTCGGTTCTTCGGCGCAGATGTTGCCCAGGGTCAGGGCCATGTGCACGTCGCCCTCGACCGAGTCACGGTAGGTGACCAGGTTGAAATGGCCCAGCTCGCTGTCCAGCGGCTGCTCGGAAACCCGCTGAACGGTACGTTCGTGGATCATCCGGTAGTGGATCAGGTCGGCGATGGTGCCGATCTTGATGTTGTGTTCGGCGGCGAAGGTTTCCAGCTCGGCACGACGGGACATGGTGCCGTCATCGTTCATCACCTCGCAGATCACCCCGCTCGGCTCGAAACCGGCCATGCGCGCCAGGTCGCAGGCAGCTTCGGTGTGGCCGGCACGGGCCAGGGTACCACCCGGCTGGGCCATCAACGGGAAGATGTGACCGGGGCTGACGATGTCTTCAGCCTTGGCATCACGGGCAGCGGCAGCCTGCACGGTGCGCGCGCGGTCGGCGGCGGAGATGCCGGTGGTGACTCCGGTGGCGGCTTCGATCGACACGGTGAACTTGGTACCGAAGCCCGAGCCATTACGTGGCGCCATCAGCGGCAGCTTGAGCGTTTCGCAGCGCTCGCGCGACATCGGCATGCAGATCAGGCCCCGGGCGTGCTTGGCCATGAAGTTGATGTGTTCGGCCTTGCAGCACTCGGCGGCCATGATCAGGTCGCCTTCGTTCTCGCGGTCTTCGTCGTCCATGAGGATGACCATTTTGCCCTGGCGGATGTCTTCGACCAGTTCTTCGATGCTGTTGAGCGCCACGTGGCACCCCCTTTCAAATCAGGATTTCAGGTAGCCGTTGGCGGCCAGGAAACTTTCGGTGATGCCGCTGCCTTTGCTCGGCTCGGCGGCCTTGTCACCCAGCAGCAGACGCTCCAGGTAACGTGCCAGCAGGTCGACCTCAAGGTTCACCCGACGACCTGGACGGTAGTCGGCCATGATGGTTTCGGCCAGGGTGTGCGGGACGATGGTCAGCTCGAACTCGGCGCCATCGACGACGTTCACCGTCAGGCTGGTGCCGTCGACGGTGATCGAGCCCTTGTGGGCAATGTATTTGGCCAGTTCTTTCGGCGCACGGATGCGGAACTGGATGGCGCGGGCGTTATCGCTGCGCGAGACCACTTCGCCGACGCCGTCGACGTGGCCGCTGACCAGGTGACCGCCCAGGCGGGTGGTCGGTGTCAGGGCCTTTTCCAGGTTGACCCGGCTGCCGCTTTTGAGCTCGTTGAAGGCGGTGCAGTCGAGGGTTTCGCGGCTGACGTCGGCCCAGAAGCCATCGCCAGGCAGTTCGACCGCAGTCAGGCACACGCCGTTGACGGCGATGCTGTCGCCCAGTTTGACGTCGCCCAGGTCGAGCTTGCCGGTTTCGACATACACCCGCACATCACCGCCTTTGGGGGTCAGGGAACGGATGCTGCCAATCGATTCGATGATGCCGGTGAACATGGAGTCCTCCTCGAGAACAGGGCTGCGCGTGGCGCTAGCCGCAAATTATACGCCGGGCGCCGGCTTCGGTACCGCAGTGACTCGCCAGTCATCGCCTATTGCGCGCATTTCGGTGATCTGCAAATGGGGCGCCTGGCTCATTTTTTCCAGTGGCCAGTCGAGCAATGGCCGGGCATTGGAGCCGAGAATGCGCCCGGCGACAAAAATCTGATACTCATCGATCAGGCCCTGCCGGGCAAAGGCACCGACCAAGCCGGCGCCGGCTTCGACCAGCACTTCGTTGATGCCACGGGCCGCCAGCTCGAGCATCAGTGCGGGCAAATCGACGCGGCCATCGCTGCCCGGCAGGTGTAACAACTCATGCCCGGCTTCAACATAACGCGGGTCGACTTCAGCGGCGGTTACCACCAGGGCCGGCCCCGCTTGAAAGAACGCTGCATCGAGCGGCAAACGCAAACGGCCGTCGATCAACACCCGCAAAGGTGGACGGGCCAGGGCCAGCGCGGTGGTTTCAGGGTCCAGGCCAAGTTCTTCGCCGCGCACGGTCATCCGCGCGTTATCGGCCAGCACGCTTTCGGCGCTGGTCAGCACCACGCTGGATCGTGCACGCAAACGCTGCACCGCCGAGCGCGCCGCCGGGCCGGTGATCCACTGGCTCTCGCCGCTGGCCATGGCCGTGCGGCCGTCCAGGCTCATCGCCAGCTTGGCCCGCACGAACGGCAGGCCGTGTTCCATGCGCTTGAGAAAACCCGGGTTCAGGGCGCGGGCTTCAGCTTCAAGCACACCGCTGGCGACTTCTATGCCAGCGTCGGCCAGGCGCTTGAGGCCTTGGCCGGCGACTTGCGGATTAGGGTCCTGCATGGCCGCTACCACCCGCGCCACGCCGGCCTTGACCAGCGCCTCGGCACAGGGCGGCGTGCGCCCGTGGTGGCTG
Source organism: Pseudomonas sp. ZL2 (assembly GCF_054788455.1). Taxonomy (NCBI): domain Bacteria; kingdom Pseudomonadati; phylum Pseudomonadota; class Gammaproteobacteria; order Pseudomonadales; family Pseudomonadaceae; genus Pseudomonas; species Pseudomonas sp. ZL2. The sequence continues at coordinate 199,656 of NZ_JBGOGX010000005.1, forward strand.
CACGGCTCAAGGGTGACGTAGGCACAGGCGCCGCGGGCCAGCTCACCGGCCTGGCGCAAGGCATGTACTTCGGCATGGGGCTCGCCGGCACGCACGTGCCAGCCTTCACCGACGACCTGGCCATCACGGACGATCACGCAGCCGACGCGCGGGTTCGGGTGGGTGGAGTACAAGCCCTTGCGGGCCAACTCGATGGCCCGGGCCATGTAGTGCGCATCAAGCACCGCGCGTTCGCTGGACATGCTCACTCTTTAGCCGGCACACGGGCCAGGCGGTCGATTTCTTCACGGAACTCGTTGAGGTCCTGGAAGCGCCGGTACACGGAGGCAAAGCGGATATAGGCGACTTCATCGAGCTTCTGCAGCTCGGCCATGACCAGCTCGCCAACCACCAGCGACTTGATCTCGCGCTCGCCGGTGGCCCGCAGCTTGTGCTTGATGTGCGCCAGCGCCGCTTCCAGGCGCTCGACGCTGACCGGACGTTTTTCCAGGGCGCGCTGCATACCGGCGCGCAGTTTTTCTTCGTCGAAGGGCTGGCGGCTGCCGTCCTGCTTGATCAGCCGGGGCAGAACCAGTTCGGCGGTTTCGAAGGTGGTGAAGCGCTCACCGCAGGCAACGCATTCGCGCCGACGGCGCACTTGCTCGCCCTCGGCAACCAGTCGCGAGTCGATGACCTTGGTGTCGTTGGCACCGCAGAAGGGACAGTGCATGGTGGCAGGCAACAAAAAAAGGGAGGGCCATGGTAGCGCATCCCACTGGCAAGACAAGCCAAAGGGGTTACCATCCAGTGAGGAAATATGCCGCGAAGGAATTCCCCATGCCATCAAGAGCGCTTGTCGTGCTCAGTTTCGCCGCCCTGCTGGCCGCTTGCAGCAGCGATAAACCCCAGCCTGCGCCGGCCCCGAAAGCCCCTGTAGCCAGCAAACCGGCCAAAGAACTCGGCCCGCTGCCGGCCTATCAGCGCGAGTTGAGCGGCACTTTGCTCAACATCCCGGTCGGTGCCGAAGTCGAACTGGCCTTGCTGGTGATCGATGAACGTGGCCGTCCGCAAGGCCTGCTGGCCAGCAGCACGTTCAGCGGCAATGGCCTGGACCTGCCGTTTCGCCTGCGCTTCAACCCCGAAGCCTTTCCGGCCGGTGCGCGGGTCGAGCTGCGCGGCCGCGCGAGCAAATCCGGGCAACTGATCCTGCACCTGCCGCCCCTGCGTATCGCCCAGGCACAAACCCAGGCTACCGGCCCGCTGCGCTTCGAAAAGGCGCCATGATGGCGCCCGCTCCGCTGCAACAGGCCTTGAGCGAACTGCTGGGTGACGCGCAACTGGTGGTCAGCGATCTGCCCGAGTGCGCGCTCAGGTTGTGGCTGATCGATGCGCAGAACATGGACCGCGCCTTCAGCTCCGAAGAAACCCGGCGCATCCTCCACGAACCGCCGTACTGGAGCTTCTGCTGGGCCAGCGGCCTGGCCATGGCACGGTATCTGGACGAGCACCGGCACTGGGTCGAAGGCAAGCGCGTGCTCGATTTTGGCGCAGGGTCCGGCATTGCCGGTATTGCCGCGGCCAAGGCCGGGGCGCTTGAAGTCGTCGCCTGCGATCTTGATCCACTAGCGCTGCACGCCTGCCGGGCCAACGCCGAACTCAACGAGGTGGAACTGAGCTATTCCAGCGATTTCTTCCAGGAGGCCGACCGTTTCGACTTGATCCTGGTCGCCGATGTGCTCTACGACCGCGCCAACCTGCCGCTGCTGGATGAATTCCTCAGCCGAGGCCAGCAGGCCCTGGTGGCCGATTCACGGGTACGGGATTTCAGCCATCCGCTGTACCGGTCCCTGGGTGTGCTGGATGCCCTGACCTTGCCGGACCTGGCCGAGCCCCACGAATTCCGCCGGGTCAGCCTGTACCACGCCAGCCGCCAGCCTTTATAGTGATGCCATTCACGGATTTTCGAGAGTCGCGATGAACCCTGCTACCCCGTACATATTCGACGCCACGGCCACCGACTTCGATCAGTCGGTGATCCAGAACTCTTTCCACAAACCGGTGCTGGTCGATTTCTGGGCCGAGTGGTGCGCGCCGTGCAAGGCGCTGATGCCGCTGCTGGCGCAGATCACCGAGAGTTACCAGGGCGAACTGCTGTTGGCCAAGGTCAACTGCGATATCGAGCAGGACATCGTTGCCCGCTTCGGCATCCGCAGCCTGCCGACCGTGGTGCTGTTCAAGGATGGTCAGCCCGTGGACGGCTTTGCCGGTGCCCAGCCGGAGTCGGCGATTCGCACCCTGCTCGAACCCCACGTAAAACTGCCGCCACCCGCTGCCGCCGACCCGCTGGAACTGGCCCAGGCACTGTTCGCCGAAGGGCGCTTCAGCGAAGCCGAGAGCACCCTCAAGGCACTGCTCACGGAAGACAACAGCAATGCCGGTGCGCTGATCCTCTATGCCCGTTGCCTGGCTGAGCGGGGCGAGCTGGGTGAAGCCCAGACCGTGCTCGACGCGGTCAAGAGCGATGAGCACAAGGCCGCCCTCGCCGGCGCCAAGGCGCAACTGACCTTCCTGGGCCTGGCCGCCAGCCTGCCGGAAGTCGCCGACCTGAAAGCGCGCCTGGCGCAGAATGGCGAAGATGATGAAGCGGCGTATCAGCTGTGCATACAGCAACTGTCGCGCCTGCAGTACGAGGCGGCGCTGGAAGGCTTGCTGAAGCTGTTCAAGCGCAATCGCGGCTACGATGGCGGGGTGGCGCACAAGACCTTGCTGCAGGTATTTGACCTGCTGGGGAATGACCATCCGCTGGTCGGCACCTATCGTCGCAAGTTGTTTGCTGCCTTGTATTGAATTGATCGCGGGGCAAACCCGCTCCTGCTGATCTTGTAGGAGCGGGCTTGCCCCGCGATACCCTCATCACCCCACCCAGTGATAAACCGGCGCATCCGCCCCGCTTTCCACCTTCACCTCGGCACTATGGCGCAAGCGAACCAACAAGCGCTTGCCGGCCGCCGTACTCCCCGCCAGCCCTTCCAGATGCTCGAGCAACTCCGGCCCGTTGAGCTGCCCGGCCTTGCGCAGCACCTCGCGCGCGGCCTGCCATAGCGCATCATCCGGTCGCACCGCTGCCACGGGAGCGGCAGCCACCGCCGGCGCTGGCGCCACAGCAACCAGCTGACCGCCCAGTTGTGCCCATTCCGCCGGGTCCAGTTCCAGGGTCAGGTCTACCGGCCAGTCGCCGATGTGTCCGCGAATTCGCATGGGTTTGTCCTTGTGCGCAATCAATGGGCCCATGCTCCCACGCCAACGCCTCATCGCCAAGCACACTGGCGCGGCCCGAACAAGTTGTTATAACATTACCAAATCCATCCAGTGCCTCTGCGGAGTCCGCCCATGCGTCGTCTGTTGCTTGCCTTGCCGTTTGCCTTGTTGCCCCTGGCCGTCGCTCATGCCCACGACGACCACGATCACGATCATGACCACGCTCATGGCAGCCTCGCCGCCCATGAGCACGGCGTTGCCCGCCTCAATGTAGTGCTGGACGACAAGACCCTGGAGCTGGAACTGGACAGCCCGGCGATGAACCTGGTCGGCTTCGAACACCCGGCCACCAGCGCCGCCGACAAGGCCAAGGTCGCTGCCGTACGCACACAATTGGAAAAACCATTGGCCCTGTTCGGCCTGGCTAAAGCGGCCAACTGCAGCGAGAGTGATCAGGAGCTGGAAAGCCCGCTGTTCGGCGACAAGCCGGCAGTCGATGACGATGGCGACGAGCACGAAGGCCACGCACACAGTGAAATCCATGCCCATTACCAGCTGGCCTGTGACAAGCCCGGCGAGCTCAAGAGCCTCGACCTGAGCCCATTGTTCAAGGCCTTCCCCGCCACCCAGAAAATTGCGCTACAACTGATCGGGCCCAACGGCCAACAAGGTGTCGAAGCGACCCCGGCCAAGGCCACGATCAACTTCTGATAGCCCTTTTGCAGCGAAACGCCCGGGGTAACCCGGGCGTTCATTTATGAGCCAGGCACTGATTGAACTGACCGACCTGGGCTTTGCCTGGCCGGGCCAAGCCCCCCTGCTGGATATTCCCGCCCTGCGCCTGGAAGCCGGCGAATCGCTGTTTCTCAAAGGCCCCAGCGGCAGCGGCAAGACCACCCTGCTCGGCCTGCTCGGCGGCGTGCAAAAACCCGATCGCGGCAGCATCCGCCTGCTCGGCCAGGACTTGAGCGAACTGAAGCTGGCCGCCCGCGACCGCTTTCGGGTCGACCACACCGGTTACATCTTCCAGCAGTTCAACCTGCTGCCGTTCCTCTCGGTACGGGAGAACGTCGAACTGCCCTGCCGCTTCTCGCGCAGCCGCGCGCAACGCGCCGCCGAGCGCCACGGCAGCATCGACCAGGCCGCCGCCAGCCTGCTTGCTCACCTGGGTTTGAAAGACCCGGCGCTGCTCGCCCGCCGCGCCGACAGCCTGTCGATCGGCCAGCAGCAGCGTGTCGCGGCCGCCCGGGCCTTGATCGGCCAGCCGGAACTGGTGATCGCCGACGAGCCGACGTCCGCCCTCGATGCCGACACCCGTGAAGCCTTCATTCGCCTGTTGTTCGCCGAGTGCCGTGCCGCCGGTTCCAGCCTGCTGTTTGTCAGCCACGACCAGAGCCTGGCGCCGTTGTTCGACCGTCAGCTGTCCCTTGCCGAACTCAACCGTGCGGCCCAGCCGGCCAATGACCTGGAGGCCTGATGTACCTGCTCCGCCTTGCCTTGGCCAGCCTGGCCAACCGCCGCTTTACTGCTTTTTTGACCGCCTTCGCCATTGCACTCTCGGTGTGCCTGCTGCTGGCGGTCGAGCGGGTGCGCACCGAAGCCCGCGCCAGCTTCGCCAGCACCATCAGCGGCACCGACCTGATCGTCGGCGCCCGCTCAGGCTCGGTGAACCTGCTGCTGTACTCGGTGTTTCGCATCGGCAACGCCACCAACAACATTCGTTGGGAGAGCTTCGAACACTACGCCAGCGACAAACGGGTGAAATGGGCCATCCCCATCTCCCTGGGCGATTCGCATCGCGGCTACCGGGTAATGGGCACCGACGCACGCTATTTCGAGCACTACCAGTACGGCCGCAAGCAGCACCTGCAACTGGCCGAGGGACGGGCCTTTGCCAGTGATCCGTTCGAGGTGGTGCTTGGCGCCGAAGTGGCCGACGCCCTGCACTACAAGCTTGGCGACAAACTGGTGCTGGCTCATGGCGTGGCAGCCATCAGCCTGGTCAAGCACGATGACAAACCCTTCACCGTGGTCGGCGTGCTGCAACGCACCGGCACTCCCGTCGACCGTACTTTACACATCAGCCTGGGCGGGATGGAAGCCATCCACATCGACTGGCACAACGGCATGCCAGCCCGCGGCGCTGGGCGCATCAGCGCCGAGCAGGCGCGCAACATGGACCTCGAGCCCGTAGCCATCACCGCGTTCATGCTCGGCCTGAACAACAAGGTGGCAACCTTCAGCCTGCAACGGGAAATCAACGAGTACCGCGGCGAACCGCTGCTGGCGATCCTCCCCGGTGTAGCCCTGCAAGAGCTCTGGAGCCTGATGGGCACGGCTGAGCAGGCACTGTTCGTGGTCTCGTTGTTTGTGGTACTGACCGGCCTGATCGGCATGCTCACCGCGATCCTCACCAGCCTCAATGAACGGCGCCGGGAAATGGCCATCCTGCGCTCGGTAGGCGCGCGCCCCTGGCACATTGCCGGGCTGCTGGTGCTCGAAGCCCTGGCCTTGGCGGTAGCCGGTATCGGCGCCGGGCTGGCCTTGTTATACGGCGGCATCGCCCTGGCTCAGGGCTACGTGCAAGCCAACTACGGCCTGTTGCTGCCGCTGGCCTGGCCCAGCGCCCATGAGTGGACCTTGCTGGGCATCATTCTTGGCGCTGCCCTGCTGATGGGCAGCGTGCCGGCCTGGCGCGCCTATCGCCAGTCGCTGGCCGACGGCCTGTCCATTCACCTGTGAGCACCTCGATGACCCGCGCCCTGCTGCTGTTACTGCTGTTGATCGCCTCGCCCTTGTGGGCGGCCGAACCCCGCACCCTGGAATGGCAGCAACTGATCCCGGCCGGGGCGCCGGTGATCCAGCCGCAGCTGGCGCCGTTGCACGACCTCTCGCAATTGAGTGATGCCCTGGCCGCGGAAGCGGCGCCAGCAGCGCGGCAAACCGCACCCAATGCCCCGGTGGTCAAGGCCCTGGATGGCCAGCAGGTGAAACTGCCCGGCTATATCGTGCCACTGGAAGTCAGCGAGGAAGGCCGCACCACCGAGTTCCTGCTGGTGCCTTACTACGGCGCCTGCATTCATGTGCCGCCACCGCCGTCGAACCAGATCGTTCACATCTTCAGCGAGATTGGCGTGAAGGTCGAAGACCTCTACCAGCCTTACTGGATCGAAGGCCAGATGCAGGTCAAAGCCACCAGCAGTGAACTGGCCGATGCCGGATATCAGATGGAAGCCGAGAAAATCTACGCATACGAGCTAGAATAAATGGCCGCCTGCAGGGCTTTGACGATTTCATTGAGCTGAGTCAAAAGTCGCCGTCCGTCAGCTCCTTACCATTGGACTCATTAAATTCTAAACGTCCTTTGGGAGCTTCCATGAACAAGTCCTTGCTTGGCGCCTCGCTCGTTGCTCTGGCGCTTGCAGCCCCTGTTGCCCACGCCCACCAGGCTGGCGACTTCATCCTGCGTGCCGGTGCGATCACTACCGCTCCCAACGAGAACAGCGGCGACATCAAGCTCGACGGCACCAAGATGTCCGGCACCAAGGCAACCCTGGACAGCGACACCCAACTGGGTCTGGCTTTCGCCTACATGCTGACCGACCACATCGGCCTCGAGCTGCTGGCCGCCACCCCGTTCCAGCACACCGTTGGCGTCAAGGGTCTGGGCGCGGGCCTGGATGGCAAGCTGGGCGACATCAAGCAACTGCCACCGACCCTGTCGCTGCAGTACTACCCGATGGAAGCTTCGTCGAAGTTCCAGCCTTACGCTGGTATCGGCCTGAACTACACCATGTTCTTTGACGAAGACCTGAGCAGCAACCGCAAAGCTCAAGGCTTCAGCAACATGAAGTTGAAAGATTCGGTCGGCCTGGCCGGTCAGTTGGGCATGGACTACATGATCAACGACAACTTCCTGGTCAACGCCGCGGTCTGGTACGTCGACATCGACACCAAGGCCACCATCGACGGCCCGAGCGCCCTGGGCGTCGGCAAGACCAAGGTCGACGTGGATGTCGATCCATGGGTCTACATGGTGGGTGTAGGCTACAAGTTCTAAGCGTCGTTTAAACACAAATCGCGGGGCAAGCCCGCTCCTACAGCACTTGTAGGAGCGGGCTTGCCCCGCGATGCATTTCAGCGCCCTAAAAGACGCGCCAGCCCATCGGCCAGTGGCGTCGGCTCAGGGAAGTCAAAACGGCTCAGCAAACGCTGATTGTTCGCCCGCGAATGGCGGATATCACCCGAGCGCGCTGGCCCATGACTGATCGCCGGCAAATCGCCAACCACCGATTTCAGCGCGGCCAGCAACTGGTTCAGCGAAGTGGCCTGATTCAGGCCGATATTCACCGCGCCCTCTTCGACTTCCGCCATCTCCAGTGCCTGGACCATCACCGTCACCAGATCGCCGACATAGAGAAAGTCGCGAGTCTGCTCGCCATCGCCAAACAGGGTGATCGGCGTCCCGTTCAGGGCGCGCTCGCAGAAAATGCTGATGACCCCGGAATACGGCGAGGACGGATCCTGGCGCGGGCCGAAGATGTTGAAGAAGCGAAACACTACCGGTTCCAGGCCATGCTGACGGCGGTAGAAGTCCAGGTATTGCTCGCTGGCCAGCTTGTCTACCGCGTAAGGCGTCAACGGCGCCTTGGGCGTATCTTCCTCGATCGACTGGCCTTCGCCGTTATTGCCATAAACCGCAGCGCTGGAGGCAAACAACACGCGCTTGATGCCGTTCAGGCGCATGGCCTCGCAGACATTCAGGGTGCCGATGAAGTTGCTCTGGTGGGTTTTCACCGGGTCATCCACCGAGGCCTGCACCGAGGCCACGGCGGCCAGGTGCACCACTGCCTGACAACCGGCAGCCACGCGTTTGACCAGCTCGGCGTCGGCGACGTCGCCTTCGACCAGTTCCAGACGCGGGTTATCTACTTGGAGGTTGCCTGGTTTGCCGGTCGACAGGTCATCGAGGATACGCACGGCATAACCTTTGGCCAGCAGCGCATCGCTCAGGTGGGAACCGATGAAGCCAGCGCCACCGGTGATCAGAATAGGGGCATCAGCCATGACGATAGAAGCGATCCAGTAAGGGCGGCAAACCGGCGCGCCAGGCGCGGGGTTTGATACCAAAGGTGTGGAGAATTTTCTTGCAGGCCAGTACCGCATGCTGCGGTTCTTCGCTGGCGTCCGGGCGCGCGGCGTGGGCCTGCGCGGTCGGTGCCTGTACCGCCAGCTTATGCAACTGGGCCGCTTCTGTGAGGATAGCCTGCCCCAGCGCCAGCGGCGTGGTCGCCTCGTTGCCGGCGTAGTGATAGGTGCCCCACAGCGGCGCGGCGCAATCGAGCTGCTTGAGTACCGAAAGGATCACCCGCGCGGCGTCGTCCACCGGGGTCGGGTTGCCACGCCGGTCATCGGCCAACAGCAGCTCCTGGGGTTGCTCGGCGCGGGTCAGGAAGCGCCCGAGCACACCGTCGATGCTCTCGTCGAGCACCCAGCCAAAGCGCAGCAGTACATGTTGCGGGCAGGTGGCGCGTACGCTCTGCTCGATGCGCCACAAGGCCTGGCCACGCAGGCCCAGCGGCACTGGCTCATCCTTTTCGCTGTAGGCCGTGGCCCGCGAGCCATCGAAGACCCGGTAGCTGGACGGCTGGACGAGAATGATGTTGTGGTGCTGACACAGCTCGGCCAGGCGCTCGACTGCGCGTTCCTGCTGGGCCAGGCGCTGCTCGCTGACTGCTTCGGCCTGGAACCAGTCGAAATAGTAGGCCAGGTTGATCAGCGCATCGGGGCGGGTGTCGTCGAGCAGTTGGGTCAGGCTCGCTGGATCCCAGCCGCTGTCCGGCGGGCGCGGCGCCAGAAAGCCGATATCTTCCTCGGCCCCGAGACGAATCAGCGCTTGCCCGAGGGCACTTCCACCACCCAACAGCATCAGGCGCATTCGCATAGAGTCAGCAGGTCCGATCAGTTTATTGGAAGAAAGCCTTCATTTTGCGGTTTCCGGCAGGGGAAGTCCAACACAGGGGCACCCGTCCCGCCCGGCGTTGCGTCGAGGGCGAGTTTTTGCCCCTGCGTAATCTACCTATACTAGATCCGGAGTAATCTGGCACAGGCAACCCGCTCGGCACGTGGCGGCATCATCAGTTCCTGGAGACGGTGTCCATGCATCTGGAAGCAACCTCGACCCAACGTTCCACCTGGCAATACGACGAACCCACCCCCGGCACCGAACGCTTCATCAGCGAAACCTTCGACGGCTTCCAGCAACAGGCGCGGCTGCTGATACCCGATCAGGAGCGCGCCGCGCCGCTGTTCGTGATCGGTGGTGCGCGCTCTGACTTCACCCGCCTCAACCCGCTGTTGTATCGCCTGCAACAGCAGGGTATCGGCTCGCTGACCGGCAACCTCTCAGGCCATAGCCTGGCGGCCGAGCCCGGCGCACCACAACCGTCGCTGACCACCAACCTGGAGGAGGCGCAGCGCTTTCACCGGCATATCGCCGAGCGCTGCCAGACCCTGCTCGGCCACAGTCTCGGCGGCGCCATCGCGCTGAAACTGGCCGCGCAAACACCGGCCATCGACAAGCTGGTGCTGATCTGCCCGGCGGTTTACCCGGATGCCGCCCACCAGGCGCCCTTCGGCCCGGCCTTCACCGAGGCGATCCGCCAGCCCTACGGGTTTCTCGACTGCGACAGCTACGAATTCCTGCGCAAGTTCCAAGGCCGGGTGCTGCTGGTGATCGGCGAGTTCGACGGGCTCAACTCCAGGGCTTATGGGCAAGGCGAAGGCACCTCGGCCGGCACCTTGTGGCTGGCCGGTGCCCAGCGTTACAGCCCGATCCCCGAAGAAGTCACCCAGGCCCTGCTGCGCGCAGTGCCGGCGCCGCACCTGGAATGCCTGCTACTGACCGATTGCGATCACGGCATCGCCGCGCACCTGCGCGACAAGCCGGCCGTGGCCGATCAGGTGGCGCAGGTGGTGGCCGAGTTCATTCTCGGCTGAGCGCGGTTATTCGATCTCGAACAGGCCGTTACGGATCGGCCCGGCGCTGAGGCGTTCGCGTACGTCGTCGTCGATCCGCGGATCGTCCGGGCGGTACAGCTTGACCTGGCGGTAGGCGCTGATGCGGTTGATCTCGGTGCCCAGGTATTCCCACACCACCCGGGTGCAGGCCGGGGTGCGCCGGTCGCCGCTGGAAACCCCGGTCTTGAGGCCGTTGAGGCGGGTAATGCGGCTCTTGAAGCTGGGTATCAGGATGGTCTGGCTCATCTCGTTGACGGTCAGCGATTCGTAGTCGAGCAAAAACAAGCGGTCCTGCAACTGGAACGCCGCGCCCAGGTAGCGGCAACGCACCCAATCTTCGGCCTGAACGTCGGTGCTGCTGGAGCGCTCCTGACGCTCCTGACGCTCGAACAAAAAACTGCCGCGCTCTTCCCGCAGGTGCACCAGCGACAGCAGGATCGAGCCCGGTACCGACATGCAGTTGGAGTATTCGAAGTAATAACCGCAGTAGCGCGACAGGTTGCCGGCCTGTTCACGCAACGGCCGCAGCAGTTCGGCCAGCGGGTCGTCCTGGCTCACTGCGGGGTTGGCGGCACTGCGGGCACCGATCAGGCGGGCGAACAGCTCCGGCGGCAAACCCAGCTCGTAATCCTCGACACCGAAGAAATCGCCGATGCGCTTGAGGTTGTATGCCGTCGGCTGGCTCTGCCCGCTCAGGTACTTGTTGAACTGCGCGCGGTTGATCGACAGCTGCCGGCAAACTTCCGAGATAGAGCGGTAGTGGCTGCAGGCAAGCTTGAGATTGGTGCCGAGATATTCGCTCATGTGAGCCGTTCCAGGTGATGCGACAGGCGCCAGTTTAGCATCAAGTCGCATCAACTGAGAGCAACCCGCGAAATTGTAACCAACCTTGTCATGACCAACCATGCGCCCCCATGGATACGGCGCATCGACGCCGGCCTGTCGTCTTTCATGCGAAGAATAAGAATCGAGGTATTACATGCTCGAAGCGCTCAACGATTTCCTCTCGGGGAAACTCCTCATCGTGCTTATCGTCGGACTCGGCAGCTATTTCACCCTGCGCTCCCGTTTCGTCCAGTTCCGCCATTTCGGCCACATGTTCAGCGTCTTCAAGGAATCCCTGCGCGGCCAGGCCGGCCAACTGAGCTCGTTCCAGGCGCTGATGCTGAGCCTGGCCGGCCGTGTCGGTGCCGGTAACATCGCCGGTGTCGGCATCGCCGTGACCCTCGGCGGCCCGGGGGCGGTGTTCTGGATGTGGGTAACCGCGCTGGTGGGCATGTCCAGCAGCTTTTTCGAGTGCACCCTGGCCCAGGTCTACAAGCGGAGCGACGGCAACGGCCTGTACCGTGGCGGCCCGGCCTACTACATCCAGCACGGCTTGAAGCTGCGCTGGATGGCAATGGTGTTCGCGATCCTGCTGCTGGTGACCTACGGCTTCACCTTCAACGGCCTGCAGTCCTACACCGTGACCCACTCGCTGCAGAACGCTTTCGGCTTCGAACCGCAGTACACCGGCATCGCCCTGGCCGCCCTGCTCGGCCTGGTGTTCATCGGTGGTATCAAGCGTATCGCCTCGGTTTCGGACCTGCTGGTACCGATCAAGACCCTGGCCTACATCGGTGTGACCCTGTACGTGATCTTCACCCAGATCGAACACGTGCCGGCCATGCTCGAAACCATCATCAAAAGCGCTTTCGGCCTTGATCCGGCCTTTGCCGGCCTGCTCGGCAGCGCCATCGTCATGGGCGTGAAGCGTGGCGTGTTCGCCAACGAAGCCGGCCTTGGCAGTGCGCCGAACGTTGCCGCTGTTGCCGCTGTACGCCACCCGGCGGCCCAGGGCGTGGTCCAGGCCTTCTCGGTGTTCCTCGATACCTTCGTGATCTGCACCTGCACCGCGCTGCTGATCCTGCTCTCGGGCTTCTATACCCCAGGCTTCGAAGGTGACGGCATCGCCCTGACCCAGAACTCCCTGGCCGCCGTGGTCGGTGACTGGGGGCGGATCTTCGTCAGCGTGGCCCTGTCGTTGTTCGTCTTCACCTGCATCCTCTACAACTACTACCTGGGTGAAACCAGCCTGCAGTTCTTCACTCGTAACCGCCTGGTGCTGCTGAGCTACCGCGGCCTGGTGCTGCTGCTGATCCTCTGGGGCTCGGTGCAGAACCTGTCAACCGTATTCGCCTTTGCCGACATCACCATGACCTGCCTGGCGTTCGTCAACCTGATCGCCCTGGCCCTGCTGTTCAAGGTCGGCCTGCGCGTGATGCGCGACTACGACGAACAGCGCCGCGCCGGTATCGCCCAGCCGGTGTTCGATGCGTCGAAGTTTTCCGACCTCGACCTGGACCCGCAAGCCTGGCCGGTCAAGCCGGTTGCTGAAGCCGAGGCTGAAGTGGCTGTCGGTCAGGCTCAGACCCAGCGCTGATCCATACTGCAGAAAAAGCCGCCCCGTTCGTGGGCGGCTTCCCCCTCCCCCGCTTTTCTCTCACCTGCCCGGAAATTTCTCATGCGTGCAGTCAAGAACCTTCTAGTCCTGTACACCGGCGGCACCATCGGCATGCTGCAAACCCCGCAAGGCCTGGCGCCTGCCGGTGGCTTCGAAGCGCGCATGCGTGAGCACCTGCAACAGCTGGCCGATGCGCCGCTGCTGACCTGGCGCCTGCACGAACTGACGCCGTTGATCGACAGCGCCAATATGCAGCAAGGCAACTGGCTGGCCATGCGCGAGGCGATTGTCGAAGCGGTCGAGCGCGATGGCCATGACGGCATCCTCCTGCTGCACGGCACCGACACCCTGGCCTACACCGCCGCGGCACTGTCGTTCCTGCTGCTCGGCCTGCCGGTACCCGTGCTGCTGACCGGCTCGATGTTGCCGGCCGGCGCCCCCGACAGCGACGCCTGGGACAACCTCTGCGGCGCCCTGCGCTTGATGGCGACGGGTATCGACAACGGTGTGCAGCTGTATTTCCACGGCCAGCTGTTGCATGGCGCGCGCGCTTCGAAGCTGCGCAGCGAGGCTTTCGATGCCTTCGCCACGCTGCCGCGTGAACGCGATGGGCAACGCGTCGAGACGATCCCGGCCTGCCTGGATTATCGCCAGCCATGCCAACCGGTAAACCTGATGGTGTTGCCGGTGTTCCCCGGGCTGCAGGTCGGTCATCTGCGCGGCCTGCTGGCCAGCGGTGTACAAGGCCTGCTGCTGGAGTGCTACGGCAGCGGCACCGGGCCGTCGGACGATCAGGACCTGTTGGATGCATTGCACGACGCTCGCCAAGGCGGGGTGTTGATTGCTGCTATCAGCCAGTGCCCGGAAGGTGCGGTGCACTTCGATACTTATGCGGCCGGCAGCCGCTTGCGCGACACCGGCCTGGTCAGCGCTGGCGGCATGACCCGCGAAGCTGCGCTGGGCAAGATGTTCGCCTTGCTCGGCGCCGGGCTGGATGTTCAGGCGGCGGAGCACTGGTTCGCCCTGGACCTGTGCGGCGAGCGCGCACAGTAGAAAATGGCGGAAGGCAGCGGGAGTCGAACCTGCCCAGGAACGGCTGCCGTCCCCAACCGGGTTTGAAGCCCGGCCGCGCCACCGGGCGCGATTGCCTTCCTTGTACGGATTACTGCCCGGGCGATTGGGCCAGGGCATTGTCGGCGCGGATCTGCCGCCGATCGCCAACACGCCGGGTCAGGCCGATGCGGTCGAAGTACTCGAGTATCTGCACGCTGCGTTTGCGGCCGATCCCCAAGACATCGCGAAACGCTGCGACCTGCACCACCGGGTCATCGCTGGCCAGCTGCAAGAGCATAGCCGCCATTTGCCGGATCGTGGCCTCAGGATAGAACAGATCGCGCACCACCTGGTGCACCTGCCCCAAGCGCCCGAGCTTGCGCAGCAACAAGCGCACCTCGGCCTCATCGGCTTTTACCGACCTGGCCAGATCGCGTACCCAGGGCGGATCGAACGTGCCTTCTTCAAGCAACGGTTGCAACTGGCTCCACAGCTGGGAGTCGGCATCGCTCAAGCGTATCTGGTGCCCGGGCAGATGCAGCCAGGGCCCGCTACCGACCAACCTGCCGCCGGCGAGCAGCTCATCCACCAGGCTGATGAATGCCGGACGTTCCAGTGCCAGGGCAATGAAGCGACGCAAACGATCGCGATCAGGGCCGAGCTGATCCGGCTCCTGCTCATGGAAACGCGCCAGCCCCTCCAGCACTGCGGTTTGCAGTGCAAGCCAATGCTCATCGGTGAACAGCAGCGGTCCTTGCCGGGTAGCGATTATCTGGACATTGGCAGGTAGTTGCCAACTGCTGCGCAGGCGGTTGAACTGACGCTCCAGGCGCTGTGGGTCGAGCCCGATGTCGTCACTGGCGAGCAGTGCCGGCAGGGCCTGTTCCAGGCTGTTGGCGCAGGCCAATGCCTGCAACTGGGCGATGCGCGCCTCGCTGCGGCGCTGGCGGGCAGGCGCAAAGGGGTCGAGTACACGGCCCCCCCCAAGGGTACGTTGTGCACGCTGGTCACGCAGTACCAGCCGATCACCGTGAACCGCCTGCAGCGGTGCATTGCTGAGCAACTGGGCGAACATGCGCGCGCCCGGCAGCAACTGCTCGCCCTGCAACAAAGCCACCCGGGCGGTGACATCCTGGGTGCCCAGGTGCACGTGCACCGGGCTGAAATGCTCGAAGGCGCGAAGTTCGCTGGCCAGTAGCTGCAGCTCGATATCCAGACGCTGGGTCGGCGCGTGCAGCCACTCGGCAAGCAGCCAGTCGCCGCGGTGAATCTGCTCAAGGTCCAGGCGCTCGGCGCTGATGTTCAGGGCGACTCGCTGCCCGGCATGGGCCTCGGCAGCCACCTGGTTCTGCGCATGCAGGCCACGCACCCGCACCGGCTTGCCGGCTTTACCCAGCAGCAGGGTGTCGCCCAGTTGCACACGCCCGTCCAGCGCGGTACCAGTGACCACGATGCCGGCGCCAGCTACTGCGAACGCGCGGTCGATGGCCAGGCGAAAACCGCCCTGGCTACGGCGCTGGCTGACCTCGCCCTGGGCCGCCAGCAAGGCCAGGCGCAGCGGCTCGATGCCCTCACCCGTCACACTGGAAACCACGAACTGCGCCGCGCCCGTATAAGGCCCGGCCGCCAGCAACGCACTGACCTGGACTTGTACTTCCTGCACCCGCTGCGGCTCGACCCGATCGCACTTGCTGATCACCACCAGGGCCTGGGGAATGCCCAGCAATTCGACAATCGCCAGGTGCTCGCGGGTTTGCGGCATCACCCCGTCATCAGCAGCGACGACCAGCAGCACCAGGTCGATACCCTGGGCGCCAGCGAGCATGTTGTGGATAAAACGTTCGTGGCCGGGCACATCGATAAAGCCGGTAAGAGGTGCGCCCTCGGTCAGGGCGGCATAGCGATAACCGAGGTCGATGGTCATGCCGCGCTCGCGCTCTTCCCGGCGCTGGTCGCCCGCCTGGCCGGTCAGGGCTTCGAGCAGGGCCGTCTTGCCGTGGTCGATATGCCCGGCGGTACCGACAATCACACCTGCACCTGCGACAACTGCGCCAACCACGCGGCTTCGTCATCGAGTTGGCGCAGGTCCAGCCACAGGGCATCGTCATCGATGCGTCCGAGTACCGGAATCGGCAGGGCCCGCAGCGCGCTCTCCAGGCCATGCAAGGTGCGCCCGCGCAGGCGCTTGGAGACCTGTGGGCGCAAACACAAGGCAGCACTGGGCAAGCGCGCCACCGGCTGGCTGCCACTGCCGATCATGCCCAGCGCAGGCTCTGCGCTGACCGTCCAGTGGTCGCCCAGCTGTTGAGCCAACGCCGGCAGCAAGCGCTCGGCCTGCTGGAGGATATCGGCCTGCGACCGGGTCAGCAGGCGCAGGCTGGGCAGGCGCTCGGCCAACTGATCGGGGTTGCGGTACAAAGCCAGCACGGCTTCAAGTGCCGCAAGGGTAAGCTTGTCGACCCGCAAGGCGCGTTTGAGCGGGTTCTTCTTGATCCGCGCGATCAAGTCCTTGCGCCCGACGATGATGCCCGCCTGGGGCCCGCCCAGCAGTTTGTCGCCGCTGAAGGTGACGATATCGGCGCCATCAGCCAGGGACTGGCGCACGGTAGGCTCGGCCGGCAAGCCCCAGCGGCTGAGATCGAGCAGGCTGCCGCTGCCCAGGTCTTCCAGCAACGGCAACCCGTGGCGATGGGCCAACTGCGCCAGTTCTGCCGTCGGCACCTGGGTGGTGAAGCCCTGGATGCTGTAGTTGCTGCAATGCACGCGCATCAACAGGCCGCTGCGCGGGCTGATGGCCGCTTCGTAATCGCGGGCGTGAGTACGGTTGGTGGTGCCCACTTCATGCAGCTTGACCCCGGCGCGGGCCATGATATCGGGAATACGAAAAGCACCACCGATCTCGATCAGCTCGCCACGCGAGATGATCCCCTCCTTGCGTGCGCCCAGGCTGTTGAGCGCCAGCAGCACGGCAGCGGCGTTGTTGTTGACCACAGTGACGGCCTCGGCGCCGGTGAGCTCGCGGATCAGGCCTTCGATCAGGTCATCGCGGTCGCCGCGTTTGCCGCTGGCCAGGTCGAATTCAAGGTTGAGCGGGTAGCGGGCAGCCCGTTGCACGGCGTCGATGGCCTCCTCAGGCAGCAAGGCCCGCCCCAGGTTGGTGTGCAACACCGTGCCGGTGAGGTTGAACACCCGGCGGACCTGGCTGCGGTGCTGGGCAGCAAGGCGCTCGGCAGCCCGGCCCAGCAGCACGGGGGCGGCTAGCTCGGCGGCATCCAGTTGACCGAGCCTGGCGTCGTCGCGCAGGTCGTCGAGCAGTTGGCGCAGGCTGGCCAGGACAGCGTCGCGGCCGTAGCGGTCGATCAGCGGGAGGCTGGCGGGGTGACGCAACAGGGTGTCGATGGAGGGCAGGCGGGTCGGGAGCTTGGCGAGGTTGGACGGCATTCAGACGGTTCTCAACTTCAGCGTTGACCTAGTGGGAGCTGGCTCGCCAGCGATGGCATCACTACAGTCCTGGCGATGGACCGCAGCGTCTGCATCGCTGGCAAGCCAGCTCCCACAGGGTTCGGGTGGCATGGGCAAAACCTCAGTGTAGACCCGATCTCACTCCCCTCCCGGCGTCAGCAACAGGTTCGGCGCCAGGCGCTGAAATCCTTCCTGATCCAGGCGCATATCCAGCGCCAGGCTGGCCAGGTCGGCCGACAGCGCTTCGGCATCGGCGTCGTTTTCCAGGTAGATGTGCTTGAGATAGGCGTTGCAGCCCGGACAGCACTCGGCCTGCAGCGGTGCCTTGGCGCTGGCATGGCGGTCGTCCTCAAAGCTGAAATACTTGAGGTCCTTGCTCTGCTCGCAGTACACGCACTTGACCCGCACCACATGCCATTCGCAGGCACACAGCGAACACACCAGGTAACGCAGGCCGTTGTACTTGCCGCGGTGGCGGATCACCCCGGCCATCGCCGGTGAGCCACAGGCCGGGCATTGGCACAGGCTGTCCGCCGCCTTCAACTCGACACCCTGCAGGCTCAGCAACCAATGGCTCCAGGCGGCCTGCAACGCGGCGCCGAGAAACGGCACCAACGCCGCCGGTACCAGGCTGTACTGGCCTGTGAGCAAGGCGATGGCCCACAGCTTGCGCTGTTCGTCGGCAGCACGCTGCAGTACTGCCACCGCATCCGCCACAGCGCCACGCGAAGCCGGATAGCGCTGCAACAACGCCTGCAGATAAGCCAGCCAATGCCCTTCGCGCACCAGGCTGTCGGCCGCCAGCGGTGGCAAGCCGTGCTCGACACACAGGCGCTGGCGCTCAGTGTCGCTGGGGGCTGCGGCAGGCGGTTGGTCCAGCAGGCCCTGTTGTACCTGGCACAGTCCGGCCAGCAACCGCAGGTAATCCGCCAGCGGGTTGCCCTCGGCCAATAGCTCCAGCCGCTGCGCGCGCAAGGCGAACAGGTTCTTCGGCGGCAGATAGAGAAACGGCGGCGTGCTGGCCGCCGCTTCGATCTGCCCGGGTTCCAGAAGAGTACTCAAGCGCTCATCCTTTTTTGTTGATCGGCGGCTCCGGTTGTTTGTCGCCGGTCACCTCCCGATACCACAGCTCATGGTGCTTTTTCGCCCAGGCGCGGCTGACCCAGCCATGCAGCATGGCGCTGACCGAGCCCTTGATCCAGATGCCGGCGTAGATGTGGACGATGATGCTCAGCACCAGCACGAACGCCGCCAGCGCATGCAGCAGGGTTGCCAGGCGAATCGAGCCGATGCCGAAGTAACTGCTGAAGTAGGCGCGCCAGATCACCACGCCGCTGATCAACAGGACCAGCATGCACAGCAGCAGCGTCCAGAACAGCAGCTTCTGCCCGGGGTTGTACTTGCCGATCGGCGGTACGCCCTCCTCTTCGTTGCGCATCACCCGGTCGATGCGTTTGAGCCACAGGCGATCGTTGGCGATAAAGTAGTTCGCCCGCCAGAAACGCAGCACCAGGCCAAGAAAGAACACGAACATCAGCACGCCCATGAACGGATGCAATATGCGCGTCCAGGGCCCGCCACCGAACAGATGGCTGAGCCAGTACAGCGCCGGGTGAAACAGCGCCAGCCCCGACAACGCGGCCATGATGAAGAGGATCGCCACCAGCCAGTGGTTGGTCCGCTCGTTGGCGTTGTAGCGCAGGATCGGTTTGTCGTTCATGGTCGTTCCTCCCCTTGCCCACCTGGCCGGTTCGGGTCATAGACATGCACCGCTGGGTCGACCACATGCACGCTGGCATCCGGCGGGCTGGGGTGCTCGTCTTCTTCGACCCGTTGCGGGCCGACGCGCACATAATGGAAGAACCCGGCCAGCACCGCCGCGCCCATGGCCAGCAGCGCCAGCGGCTTGGTCACACCTTTCCACAAGCCGACCAGCGGGCTGATGATCGGCTGGTCCGGAAGGCCTGCGTATATCCTCGGTGTGTCGGCGTGGTGCAGCACGTACATCACGTGGGTACCGCCGACGCCATCCGGGTCATACAGGCCGGCGTTGTCGAAACCACGGGACTTGAGGTCGACGATGCGCTCGGCGGCATGCTCCTTCATGTCCTGCTTGGTGCCGAAGACGATGGCGCCGGTCGGGCAGGTTTTCACGCAGGCCGGCTCCAGCCCCACCGACACGCGGTCGGAACACAGGGTGCATTTGTAAGCCTTGTGGTCCTTCTGCGAGATCCGCGGGATGTTGAACGGGCAGCCGGTGATGCAGTAACCGCAACCGATGCAATGGTCCTGGTTGAAGTCGACGATGCCGTTGGCATGCTTGATGATCGCTCCCGGGCTCGGGCAGGCCTTCAGGCAGCCGGGGTCAGCGCAGTGCATGCAACCGTCCTTGCGGATCAGCCACTCCAGGTTGCCCTCGCTGGTCTCATGCTCGGTGAAGCGCATTAGGGTCCAGGTTTCGGCGCTCAGGTCCTGCGGGTTGTCGTAGGTGCCATGGTTGTGGCCAACCTCGTCACGCAGCTCGTTCCATTCCGAACAGGCCACCTGGCAGGCCTTGCAACCGATGCACTTGGTAGTGTCGATCAGCTTGGCCACTTCCTCCTGCTGACGGATAGACGAAGGGGCGGTGGTGGTGGCCGAACGGGCGATGATGTCTTGGCTGGCCATCAGATTTTCTCCACGTTGACCAGGAACGACTTCGATTCCGGGGTCTGGGTGTTGCCATCACCGAGGAACGGCACCAGGGTGTTGGTCAGGTAGCCGTGCCGGGTTACCCCGGTAAACCCCCAGTGCAACGGAATGCCGATCTGGTGCACGGTCTGGTTGTTGACCTGCAACGGCCGGATCCGCTTGGTCACCACCGCAACTGCCTCGATATGCCCACGCTTGCAGGAGACCCGTACCCGGTCACCGGCGGCGATACCCTTCTCCTTGGCCAGGGCTTCGCCGATCTCGACAAACTGCTCGGGCTGGGTCACGGCGTTGATCGGACAATGCTTGGTCCAGAAGTGGAAGTGCTCGGTCAGGCGGTAGCTGGTGGCCGCGTAAGGGAAGTCCTTGGCTTGCCCCAGGCTGTCCCAGACCGAATCGAACACCCGCCCGGCCGGGTTGCTGGTCGCCTGCTTGTTGTTCGGGTGCAACGGGTTGATGCCGATCGGCGTCTCGAACGGCTCGTAATGCTCGGGGAATGGCCCTTCGGCCATCTTGTCCAGGGCAAAGAAGCGCGCGACCCCTTCAGGGTTCATGATGAACGGGTTCATCCCCGACTCCGGCGCCGCATCGACCTTGAAGTCCGGCACGTCGGTGCCGCCCCACGCCTTGCCGTTCCACCACACCAGGCGCTTGTTCGGCGCCCACGGCTTGCCTTGAGGGTCGGCCGAGGCACGGTTGTAGAGAATCCGTCGGTTCATCGGCCAGGCCCAGGCCCAGCCCAGGTTTTGCTTCATCCCGTACGGGTCGGCGTTGTCGCGCCGGGCCATCTGGTTACCCTGCTCGGTCCAGCTGCCAGAGAAAATCCAGCAACCGGAGGCGGTGCTGCCATCGTCCTTGAGCTGGGCGAAGCCGGCCAGTTGCTGCCCGGCCTTGACCAGCGCCCCCGAGGCATCGGTGACATCGGCCACGGCGTAGCCACTGAACTCCTTGGCGATTTCTTCCGGCGTCGGCTCTTCGGGCACCTTGTAGGGCCAGTTGAGTTTGAGGATCGACTCGGCCCAAGCGCCGCCGTCGCGCTGATAACGCTCGCGCAGGCGCAGGAACAGCTCGCTCATGATGCGCACGTCGGTACGCGCCTGTCCCGGCCCTTCGGCGCCCTTCCAGTGCCATTGCAACCAGCGGCTGCTGTTGACCAGCGAGCCATCCTCCTCGGCAAAGCAGGTGGTGGGCAGGCGAATGACTTCGGTCTGGATACTGGCCGTTTCGACATCGTTGAACGGCCCGGCATTGCGCCAGAACTCCGAGGTCTCGGTGGCCAGCGGGTCCATCACCACCAGCCACTTGAGCTTGCTCAGGGCGGCGGTAACGCGGTTCTTGTCGGGCAAGGCGGCAATCGGGTTGAAGCCCTGGCAGAAGTAACCGTTGACCTGGTCCTTGGCCATCATGTCGAACATCTTCAACACATCGTAACCGGGGATATCCAGCTTCGGCAGGTAGTCATAGCCCCAGTTGTTCTCGACTGTGGCGTTGGCGCCATACCAGGCCTTCATCAGGCTGACATGGAACTTGCCATAGTTCTGCCAGTAGGACAGCTGCCCCGGCCGCAGTGCCTTGGGCGCACGCTTGGCGATGTAGGCGTTGTAGTCTTGCTCGGCATCCGCGGGCAGGGTCAGGTAACCCGGCAGCAGGTTGGACAACAGCCCAAGGTCTGTCAGCCCCTGGATATTGGAGTGCCCACGCAAGGCGTTGACTCCGCCACCCGGCATGCCGACGTTGCCCAGTAGCAACTGGACCATGGCGGCACTGCGGATGATCTGCGAGCCGATCGAATGCTGAGTCCAGCCCAGGGCATAAAGAATCGTCATGGTCTTGCCCGGTTGCGAGCAAGTAGCGATCTCTTCCCAGATCTTGCGCATGCTGTCGGCCGGCATACCGCAGATCTGGCTGGCCAGTTCCAGGGTGTAGCGGCTGTAGTGCTGCTTCATCAACTGGTAGACACAGCGTGGGTCCTGCAGCGTCGGGTCGACCTTGGCAAAGCCGTCCTCGCCGATTTCGTAGCCCCAGCCGGACTTGTCGGTGTAACTGCGCTTGGCCGCGTCGTAACCACTGAACAGGCCGTCTTCGAAACTGAAACCGGCTTTGACGATAAACGACACATCGGTGTAGTTGCGCACGTACTCGTGCTGGATCTTGTCGTTGCTCAGCAGAAAATTGATCAACCCGCCCATGAAGGCAATATCACTGCCGGTGCGGATTGGCGCGTAATAGTCGGCCACCGAAGCGGTTCGGGTAAAACGCGGGTCGACCACGATCAGACGGGCCTTGTTGTGGGCCTTGGCCTCGGTCACCCATTTGAAGCCACAGGGATGGGCTTCTGCAGCGTTGCCACCCATCACCAGGATCAGATTCGCGTTGGCGATATCGGTCCAGTGGTTGGTCATGGCTCCACGGCCGTACGTCGGGGCAAGACTTGCCACCGTCGGGCCATGTCAGACACGTGCCTGGTTATCGAACCCCAGCATGCCAAGGCTGCGAATGACCTTGTGGGTCATGTAGCCGGCTTCATTGGAAGACGCCGAGGCGGCCAGGAAGCCTACGCTCAGCCAACGGTTGACGGTCTGGCCCTGGGCATTCTTCTCGATGAAGTTGGCGTCACGGTCGGCTTTCATCAGGTCGGCGACACGGTCAAGCGCGTCATCCCAGGAAATCCGCGTCCACTCGTTGCTCCCCGCCTTGCGCACCTGGGGGTACTGCAAACGGCTGGGGCTGTGGATAAAGTCGAGCAGGCCGGCGCCTTTCGGGCACAGCGTACCGCGGTTCACCGGATGGTCGGCGTCGCCTTCGATATGGATGATGTTCTGCGCCACGTTCTTGGCCGCATCACCCTGGCTGTACATGATCAGGCCGCAGCCGACCGAGCAGTAGGGGCAGGTGTTGCGGGTCTCTTTGGTGTGCGCCAGCTTGAAGTGGCGCACCTGCTCGGCGAAGGCAGGTGTCGGGGCCATGCCCAACGCCGCCAGGCTCGAGCCTCCAAGGCCAACTGCTGCGACCTTGAAGAACTGCCGACGGTTGAGATCCATCGTGCACTCCTGATCAGGTGGTGGACGCGCGGGACGTTGCCGGCGTCTCTTGAACGATCACGGTGGCGACATTGGTAGCAGTCACCAGTTGATACTGTAGTCAAGATTCCTGACCAGCGTGCTGAAAATGGCTCATTACCCCGTTACAGGTTGCGCACGACATTGAGCGCAGCGCTACGTCATCGCGCTTCCCCTCCCAAGTAGTCCGAAACTCCCATCTCGCCTGGGAGTATCGGCCGATGCACAAGTTCCGACGCTTATCCATAGTTGCAGCGTGTATCGATAGTAGGTCCACGGTCCGGCCCCTACGCCTGGAATTGCTCTGGAGAATGTCATGACTACCCGCAAAAAAATAACAACACCCACGAGCGACCTGACCGGTGACAGCAGTACCGATCTGTTCCCCATCCGCCAGAATGCCGTTGCGAGCAAAGACAAAAACGCTACCGTCGTAAGCGATCCACCGCCCCAGCAGACGCCGACCGTCACAACCGATCAAGCAGACTACGCCCCCGGCAGCACGGCCATCATCACGGCCAGCGGTTTCGCCGCTGGTAGCACAGTGGCGCTCGAAGTGGAGCACGCCACCGGCCCAGGCGCGGATAACCTGTGGGGCACGCCCGACGATGTACTCAATACCAACACCGGCGAGGGACATGAGCCCTGGTACGTGACCGACGGCGGTGCTGGCGATCTCGACGGCCAAGTCAACGGCAGCGTCACGACCTCGTGGTACGTGAATCCCGACGATTCGGCAGGCGCGACGTTCCTGCTCACCGCCACCTCTGCCGGTGCCGATGGCAAGTTTGCTACTCGTGACGACGTTGTCGCGACAACGTCGTTTACCGACAGCGCCCTGAGCGTGGTAGCGACGGGGGTAAACGTTTCGTTGGACGAAACAGCCGGCTTGCAGAACAGCATGGCCACCGCAGTCCCTGCGGGAGACGCTGACGACAATGACATTCTGCTCACGGCGCTGCCCTCGGCCTTCGCTACCCGGCTGACAGCACTGGGGGCAGGTACCGCAACAGGTGCGGCCTTGAGTGGCTATACGGGGGCGGCGGGCAACACGGGCAGCAATGCGTTCACCATCACCGCGGCGCCCGGAGCCAGCATTTCCGATATCAGCTTCACCGACAGCCTTGGCGCAGCGCTCAATGGCCTGGACAGCGGACTCGATACCCTCAATGGCACCGATATCCTTCTCTATACCGATACCAACAACAACATCCTGCTGGGCCGAGCCGGGGGCCCAGCCGGCGCGATCGTGTTCGCGGCCTACATTGAGGAAACCGGATCACCGGTCAGCGGCGGCAAGATCTGGACAGTGGAATACCAACCGCTCAAGCATCCGGACGCCAGTAACCCGGACGATGCCCTCAACCTGCTGAACAAGGTGTTCATCGGTGCTAGCCAGGACCTGGTATTCAGCCTGGCCAATGCGCCTTCAGGGCAAAACCTGTTCCTGATGTTCACGACGGCGAACCCGACCGTTGTCGACGTCGGTGGGGTCCTGCGGATCACGGACCCGACAATTATCGCCACCGGCAAGAACCCCGCCGACCAGTCGAGCGGCGCCAATATAACGACGGGCGACACGATCAATACCAGCCAGGCGGGTGGCCCGACCACCTTCGGCACCAACAGTCAGATGATTACGGAACAGGAAGGCATCCGCTTTTCGTTCGTCACCGGTGCCCGGCAGAATGTGACCATTCCCAACCTGGATCAGAACGAAGCAGATGTTGAAGCCAACATCGACTTTACCGCCGTGTTCAATACGAGGTCGGCCACTTTCGACGTCGTGCAGTTGCAAAGCGGCAAGAGCGCTGTGGTAAAAATCAGCGCATTCAGCACCGCTGCTGAACCTGGCGTGAATTTCATCAACGGCTATGTGGGTGATACGTCAGTTGCAATCAGCAATGTTCGCGTCATCAACATCAGCACCGGGCTGGTGATCGAGAACTCGGACGGATCGGCGAATGATCCGGCCATTGTCATCAGCTTTGCTTCCGGGGTTGCAACCATCACCGGCGTTAAAGCCGGCTACAAGATTGAATACACCACAACGGCAGACCACAACCGCGTGCTCATCGAGAATGGCGCGGCTACCGACGCCAAGGGCAATAACCACGCCGATTTCGATATCGGTGGCTTCAAGCTGCTCCAAGCCTCTACTACGACCGCCGAAATTGGCTCGAAGATGATCTTCGAGGACGACGGCCCGAGCATCAGCACCACCGGCACCGAGCCAACACTGACAGTAGACGAAACTGTGCTGGCAACTAACGCCACGCAGAACTTCGCCGCCAACTTCACCTCGGCGTTTGGCGCCGATGGCGCCGGCACGTTGACCTATGCGCTGGGCGTGGTAGCCGGGGCTTCCGGGCTGACCGACACGGCCACTAATGAGGCAGTGAACCTGTCGCTCAACAGCGGCGTGGTCGAAGGCCGTACGGCGACGACCAATCAACTGGTGTTCACTGTCAGCGTTGCCGCCAACGGTGACGTCACCCTCGATCAGCTTCGCGCCGTGGTGCATTCCGACACCACCAATCCGGATGATTCCACCAGCCTGACCGCCGACAACCTGGTGACCCTGACGGCAACCAAAACCGACAGGGATGGCGACAGCGTCCAGGCCACCCTGAACATCGGGCAGAACCTGGTATTCAAGGACGACGGCCCGAGCATCAGCACCACCGGCACCGAGCCAACGCTGACGGTGGACGAAACCGTGCTGGCGACCAACGCCACGCAGAACTTCGCCGCCAACTTCACCTCGGCGTTTGGCGCCGATGGCG